>NZ_JBIAUK010000013.1:0-217777 GCF_042892775.1 Streptomyces sp. NPDC001717
GCCATCATCCTCATCCTCGTCGTCGGCATCGCCATCGACCTCCTCATCTTCAGCCCCGCCGAACGCCGGGTCCTGCGCAGCCGCGGCCTCCTGGTCAAGGGCTGAACTCCCCTTCCCCACCGGCCCGTCCGGCAACAGCACCGGCTCCGCGGAGGCATCGCCTCCGCCGGAGCCGGTGCTGTTTTCCGCTGCGGCGCGGCCGTGTTCGCATCGTGGCCGTCACGTGGTCCACGTTGTGGTCACCGTGGTGGCGGATCTTGTCCTCAAGCCTGCGAAATCGCAGGTCAGAGCCGTACGAACGAGTCATCAGGTGGCGCAATACTGCGGCAACACCACGGGTGGCACCGGCCCGGTACGTTCGTTTCATGCCCGCCGAACCCGCCCCCGCCGCCCGCCCGGTGGCCGCCGCGCGCCGTCGCCGGCTGCGTGCGGACCAGGCCCGGCAACTCGCCGACCTGCTGCGCCATCAGATCCTGGCGGGCGGTTTCCCGGGCGGTGTCCTGCCCCTGGAGGACGCCATCGCCGCCGACTACCGGGCCAGCCGCAACACCGTCCGCCAGGCCCTGGACCTGCTGCGCGGTGAGCAGCTCGTCGACCGGCAGCCCGGGGTCGGCACGGTGGTGGTCTGCGAGAAGTACCCGCACGGCCTGGACCGCCTCCAGGGCCTGGCCGAGACCCTGCACGAGCACGGCCGGGTCACCAACGAGGTCCGCACCGTGGGGCCGGTGACCGCGCCGGGTCCGGTGGCGCACCGGTTGGGGCTGCCCGAGCACAGCGACGTGCTCTGCATCGAGCGGCTGCGCCGCCTGAACGGGCTGCCGCTCTCCCTCGACCTGTCGTACCTCCCCATGGACCTGGGCGGTGAACTCCTCGGCTGCGACCTGGAGAACACGGACGTGTTCCGGCTGCTGGAGTCGCTGACCGGAAGTCCGCTGGGCCACGCCGAGATCACCTTGGAGGCCGTCAACGCCGACGCGCACTCCGCCGCCGTCCTCCAGGCCCCGCGCGGCGCCGCCGTCCTGATGCTGGAACGGCTGACCCGTCTGCCCGACGGACGGCCGGTGGACCTGGAGTTCATCCGGTTCCGCGGCGACCGCATCACCATGAGCGGCCTGCTGCGCCGCTCGCTCTGAACACTCCCCCTTCCTCCGGTTCCCCGCCCTTCCGGGCCCTTGGAGACAGCCATGCCCCTGGTTCCCCAGCGTGCCGACGTGCCCGTGACCATCGACGAGTCCAAGTGCATCGACGGCTGCACGCTCTGCGTCGACATGTGTCCCCTCGACTCGCTCGCGATCCGCGAGGACAACGGCAAGGCGTACATGCACGTGGACGAGTGCTGGTACTGCGGCCCGTGCGCGGCGCGCTGTCCCACCGGCGCGGTCACCGTCAACATGCCCTACCTGCTCCGGTGAAAGGCCCCCTCCCCATGCGTCGCAGAATCCTCTCCCCTGCCGTACCGATCGCCCTGCTCCTGCCCCTGGCCACCGCCTGCGGCGGGGGCGAGGGGGAGGCGGGCGGCTCGCCGAAGACGGTCACGGTGACCGTCGGCTACCAGTCCAAGACCATCAACACCGTCACCGCGGGCACCCTGCTGCGCTCCCTCGGCTACTTCGAGGAGGAGCTGGCGGCGCGCGGCAGGAAGGAGGGCGTGACGTACAAGGTCGACTGGCAGGACTACGCGACCGGCGCGCCCATCACCGCGCAGATGACCGCGGGCAAGGTCGACATCGGTTCGATGGGTGACTTCCCGCTGCTGCTCAACGCCGCCAAGGGCAGGGAACTGAAGCAGCCGACCGCGCTGGTCGCGGTCACCGGTTACAACCTGCGCGGTGGCCTGAACACGGTGGTGACCGCGCCGGACTCGAAGCTGGAGTCGCTGGCCGACCTGAGCGGCAAGAAGGTGTCCACGAGCGTGGGATCGGCCGCCGACGGGACCCTCATCCGGGCCCTGCAGCGCGCCGGGATCGACCCGGAGAAGGGCATCCAGAAGCTCAACCAGCAGCCCAGTGTGGGGGCTTCGGCCCTGCAGGCGGGCAGTGCGGACGCGCTGTCGCAGTTCGTGGCCTGGCCCGGCCAGCTGGCCTTCGAGGGCCGGGCGAAGGCCCTGTACGACGGGGCCGAGCTGAACCTCCCGACCTTCCACGGGGTCACCGTCCGGCAGAAGTTCGCCGGCGAGAGGCCGGGCGTGCTCGACGACTTCTTGAAGGCGCAGCGCCGGGCGACCGACTACCTGCGGACGAGCCCGGTGGCGGCGGCCGAGTCGGTCGCGAAGGAGACCGGGCTGCCGGCCGAGGTGGTCTACCTCTACAACGGAGCGAACGGCATCGCCACCTTCGACCCGGAGCTCCGCCCGGAGCTGATCGCGGCGCTGAAGGAGGACGTCCCCGTGCTCAAGGCGGCCGGTCTGGTGGGCGACGTGGACGTGGACGCCTTCGTCGATCCGGCGCCGCTGAAGCGGGCCGCGCAGGCCCCGGCGTACCCGTTGGCAGCCGCGGCCAAGGCGGAGCTGTGGCTGAAGGGCCGGAACTCCACGCTCTCCTTCGACAGCCCCAAGGAGCTGCTGAAGGCCGCCAAGGGCGCCGACGTGCGGGCCGCGTACGTGCCGGACGCCCTGACCGGCACCCTCTGGTACGCCGACAAGGCGGTGTGGGTGGCCGACGGCACCGAGCTGCTCGCCTTCGTCACCCCGGCCAACGCGAAGCGGTACGTCGACGGTCACGCAGGGGCGCGCGTCATCGGTTACGCGGACGCCGTGGGCCTCGCCTCATGAGCGGGAGCCGCTGGCTGCTCCGGGTGGCCTCGCTGGCCGCGGCCCTCGGGCTGTGGCAGCTGCTGACCTCCCTGGACGTCAACCTGTGGCTGCGGTTCGAGCAGTTCCCGACGGTCGGCGAGGTGTCCTCCGCCTTCTCCGACCGGCTCGTCACCGGCCCGTACTGGCAGGACCTGGGCCACAGCCTGCGTCGGATCGTGGTGGGCTTCGTGCTGGCCGCGGTGCTGGGTGTGGCCGTCGGCACGGCGATCGCCCGGTCCCGTTGGGCGGCCGATCTGCTGGGTCCGCTGGTGGAGGTGGCCCGGCCGGTGCCGGCCATCGCCTTGGTCCCGGTCGCCATCCTGCTCCTGCCGACGAACGAGCAGGGCATCGTGTTCATCACCTTCACCGCCGCCTTCTTCCCGGTGGTGGTGTCGACCCGGCACGCGGTCCGGGCCCTCACCCCGGTGTGGGAGGAAGCCGTGCTGACCATGGGCGGCGGCCGGCTGCGGGTGCTGTTCTCGGTGGTGCTGCCCGGCGCCCTGCCGGGCGTCTTCGGTGGCCTCTCGGTGGGCATCGGCGTCGCGTGGATCTGCGTGATCTCCGCAGAGATGATCTCGGGCGAGTACGGGGTGGGCTACCGCACCTGGCAGTCGTACACCGTCCTCGACTACCCGGGGGTCTTCGTCGGCATGGCCACCATCGGCGCCCTGGGGTGGATCACCTCGACCGCGGTGGAACTGCTGGGCCGCCGCGCCACCGCCTGGCTGCCCCGCCCGGCCGCACGGGGAGCCGTCCCGGCAAGGCACCACCTGGCGCTCCGCGTAACCGGCCGCGCCGGCGCTCCCGTAAGCACGGGCACCGAGCCCGCCACGCCCGACCCGGCCGTCACCGCCGTCCCCCGGAAGGAACCGGTCCCATGAGCAGCACCACCGTCCTGCCCGCCGCTCCCCCGCAGACCGGGGCGGCACTGGCACTGGAGGACGTACTCCTCGGACACGCGGACGGCGCGCCTCTGCCGGGCGAGGTCACGCTGAGGATCGCGCCGGGGGAGCTGCTGGCCGTGGTCGGGCCCTCCGGCTGCGGGAAATCCACCCTGCTGCGCACCCTCGCCGGCCTGCTGCCCCCGCTGGGCGGGCAGGTCACCCAGGACGGCGATCCGATCACCGGGCCCGCCGCCGACCGGGCGCTGGTCTTCCAGGACGACGCGCTGCTGCCGTGGCGCACCGTCCGCGCGAACGTGGAACTGCCCCTGGCGATCCGCGGGGTCCCCCGGGCCGAACGGCGGCGGTGCGCGGACGAGTGGCTGGAGCGGGTCGGCCTGGCCGGGCACGCCGGCAAACTGCCGCACCGGCTGTCGGGCGGGCAGCGGCAGCGCGTCCAGCTGGCCCGGGCGCTGGCGGGCCGGCCCCGCGCCGTCCTGATGGACGAACCCTTCGGCGCGCTGGACGCGCACACCCGCGCGGGGATGCAGGACCTGCTGGTGGACATCCTGCGGGGCACGGGCGCGACCGTCGTCTTCGTCACCCACGACGTGGACGAGGCGCTCCACCTCGGCGACCGGGTCGCCCTGCTCGGCTCCGGTCTGGTGCTGGACGTACCGCATCCGCGCGACCGCGCCGCGCAGCACGCCCCGGACACGGCCGAACTGCGCCGGCGCATCCTCGAAACCCTCTGAAAGGCACCTCCCGTGGAGACCCTGGTGGACACTCCCCTCACCGTTCCCGCTCTCGCCGACGCGACCGAACTCTCCTGCGACGTCCTCGTCATCGGCGGCGGTACGGCCGGCACAATGGCCGCGCTGACCGCGGCCGGACGCGGCGCCCGGGTGCTGCTGTTGGAGAAGGCCCACGTACGGCACTCCGGCGCGCTCGCCATGGGCATGGACGGGGTCAACAACGCGGTGATCCCGGGCCGGGCCGAGCCCGACGACTACGTCGCCGAGATCACCCGCGCCAACGACGGCGTCGTCGACCAGTCCACCGTCCGGCAGACGGCGACCCGCGGTTTCGCGATGGTGCGGCGCCTGGAGTCGTACGGGGTGAAGTTCGAGAAGGACGAGCACGGCGAGTACGCGGTGCGCCAGGTGCACCGGTCGGGTTCGTACGTGCTGCCGATGCCGGAGGGCAAGGACGTCAAGAAGGTCCTCTACCGGCAGTTGCGGCGGCGCGAGATGCGGGAGCGGATCCGCATCGAGAACCGGGTCATGCCGGTGCGGGTCCTCACGCATCCGGAGGACGGACGGGCCATCGGCGCCGCCGGTTTCAACACCCGCACCGGGGAGTTCGTCGTCGTCCGGGCGGGCGCGGTGATCCTGGCCACCGGGCCGTGCGGCCGGCTGGGGTTGCCGGCCTCCGGCTACCTGTACGGGACGTACGAGAACCCGACGAACGCGGGCGACGGCTACTCGATGGCCTATCACGCGGGGGCCGCGCTCACCGGGATCGAGTGCTTCCAGATCAATCCGCTGATCAAGGACTACAACGGGCCGGCCTGCGCGTACGTCGCCAATCCGTTCGGCGGCTACCAGGTGAACCGGCACGGCGAGCGGTTCGTGGAGTCGGACTACTGGTCGGGGCAGATGATGGCCGAGTTCGCCGCCGAACTCGCCTCCGACCGGGCCCCGGTGTACCTCAAGCTCAGTCATCTGCCGGAGGAGACCGTCAGCGCGGTCGAGTCGATCCTGCACACCACGGAACGGCCCACCCGGGGCACCTTCCACGAGGGCCGCGGCCACGACTACCGCACCCATGACATCGAGATGCACATCTCGGAGATCGGGCTGTGCGGCGGCCACTCCGCCTCGGGCGTACGGGTCGACGCGCACGCCCGCACGACCGTGCCCCGCCTCTACGCGGCCGGTGACCTGGCCTGCGTACCGCACAACTACATGATCGGCGCGTTCGTCTACGGCGATCTGGCCGGCGAGGACGCGGCGCGGTACCGGGCGTACGACGGTGATCTGCCCGGCGACCAGGTGGCGGCGGCCCACGAACTCGTCTACCGGCCGTTGCGCCATCCGGACGGGCCGCCGCAGCCGCAGGTGGAGTACAAGCTGCGGCGGTTCGTCAACGACTACGTGGCGCCGCCCAAGTCGGGGGCGAAGCTGTCCCTGGCGGTGGAGGCGTTCACCCGCATGTCGCGGGAGATCGCCGGGATGGGTGCCCGTACCGCGCACGAGCTGATGCGGTGCGCCGAGGTCGGCTTCATCCGGGACTGCGCGGAGATGGCCGCCCGGGCCTCGCTGGCCCGCACCGAGTCCCGGTGGGGTCTGTACCACGAGCGCCTCGACCACGCGGAGCGCGATGACACGGGCTGGCTGCACCACCTCGACCTGCGCAAGTCGGCCACCGGGGCTATGGAGTTCACGGCGCGCCCGGTGGAGCCGTACTCGGTTCCGGTGCCGGAGTTCACGCCGGCGCCGGGACCGGAGCGGCCGCTGGGCGAGGTCGCGCTGGTTCCGGTGGCCACGGCCGGCCCGAGGGACGCCGCCCCGGCGGCCCGGCCCGCCGGGGACCTGCCCGCGGGGCTCCCTGAGGAGGAGTCCGCGGCCGCGCGGTCCTCCGCGCCGAGCCCCGCCCTGCTGCGCCTGCTCGCCCTCGCCGAGGAATCACCCGACCTGGAGGCGTTCCGTCCCTACCTGGAGGACGCCGATCCCGCGGTGCGGGCGGCGGCCGTGGCCGCCCTCGGCGAGACCGTGCCCGCCGGCGCGGGCCCCGCGCTGGCCGCACGCCTGCGGGACGACGCGTCCCGGGTCCGGTCGGCCGCCGCGGCCGCGCTGCGCGAGCTCGTCGAGGTGCTCCCGGCCGGGCCGGAGCTGGGGGCGGGGCTGCGGGCGGCGCTGGACGTAGCCGACCCCGCCGTCCGGGCGGCCTCGCTCGACGTGCTGCGCGCACTGCGGCTGGGCGACGCCGGGATCTACGCCGTCGCGCTCGCCGACGCCGACATCGAGGTCCGCACCACCGCCGTGCGCGCCCTGGTGTCGGTCGACGCGGTGGCGGAACTGGCGGTGGCCGCCGGGGACCGGGCCCGCGAGGTCCGGGTCGCGGTGGCGCGCGGCCTCGCGGCGGTGCACGCCCCGGCCCCGGCGCCGCTCGACCCGCTGCTGGGCGACCCCGACCCGCTGGTGCGGGGCGCGGCCCTGCGCGCACTGGCCGAGACCGGTTGCCCACCCCCGTACGCCGCACGGGCCGCCGAGGCCCTGCGCGACCCCGCGTGGCAGGTCCGGGCGGGTGCGGCGGCGGCCCTGCGGGCGGCGCCGCCCTCGGAGGCGGTTCCCGCCCTGGCCGGAACCCTGGCCGACCCGAACGCGGACGTCCGCAAGGCCGCGGTGCTCTCGCTCCTCGCGCACCGAGGCGTCCCCGAGGCCCGTACCGCCCTGGCCACGGCCACCGCCGACCCCGACGCCGACGTACGCGCCTACGCGTCCCGGGCCGCCTCCTGACCGGGGCCCGGCCGCGGCGGGGCGTGCGCCCGGACTGCGCCCGCCGCCGCGCGGAACTAGGCTGATCGGGTGAGAGGGAGGTGGCGCCCGATGTCCGCACCTCACCCGGACCCGGCACCCCGTGCGGCCCGATCCCGCCGCAGGGCCGCCGCCGGCGTCTGCCTGTTGGTCCTCGCCGGTCCGGCCGTGGGTGCGGGGGTCGCCCGGGCCGATGACAACGGCATCGCCGACCAGAGCGCCCAGGCCATCGCGGACGCCACGCGCAAGGCGATGTCCGGGGTCACGTCCATGCGCATGGCGGCCAAGGTGACGGAGAAGTCCGGCACGACCTCACTGGACCTCCGGTTCGACGAGGGCGGCAACTGCGTCGGCACGGTCACGCCTCCGGGCAACGTGGGCTCGGCCGCCATCATCAAGCGCGGCAAGGACGTGTGGCTGAAGCTCGACGACGCCCTCCTGCGGTCCCAGGTACCCGCCGCCGCGGCCAATGACGCGATCGCGCTCATCAACGGCCGCTATCTGCACGGCACCACGGGCAGCCTCCTGCTGCGCGACTTCGCCGACTTCTGCGACCTGGACTTCTTCAAGAGCGAGCTCTCCTCGAAGCCGGTGAACGAGCAACTGACCAAGGGGCCGCGGACCTCCGTCGACGGGCAGCCGGCCATCACGGTCACGAGCAGGCAGAACGGCAGGACGGGCACCTACCAGGTCTCCACCGAGGACGAGCCGTACCTGCTGCGGGTCAAGGGCACCGAGGCGTCCGGCGAGCGGATCGAGGCGACGTTCTCCGATTTCGACAAGACCGTACCGGCCAAGGCTCCCGCACCGTCCGACTCGGTCGACCTGTCACAGCTCCAGTAACCCGTAACCCGGTCCGGGGTCAAGGACGTTGTGCGCCGGTTGCCGTCGAATGCAAGGGGCACTGATCGGCCGATCGCGGCCTTCTGATAATTCTTCAAGACATGAACATGATCACCCGTCGGCACGCCCTGGCCATCGCCGCCGGCACTGTCACCGCTGCCGGCCTGACCACCGCGTGCGACTCCTCCGCCAAGGGGGACAAGCCGGCTTCCGGCGCTTCCGGCGCCGCGGGGGCGTCCGGCAAGCCCCTCGCCCTGCCCACCGGCACCATCGACGAGACCTTCGAGGGCCGTCGCATCCAGATCAGCTTCGACGGGGGCGGCGGCCACCACTCCCCCGGCATGCCCACGATCAAGATCGACGGCAAAGAGCTGCACCTGATGCGCAATGCAGACAACACCTGGGTCACCCTCGTCAACCACTACGAGACGTTCCCCGATCCCATTTCGGCCGCGCGAGCCGCCGTCCGCGAACTCCAAGGTGCCGGTCTGGTCGCCTTCAATCCCAAGAAGGCAGGCCCGATCAAGTGACCGTCCGCAAGAGCGCCTCCACGCTGACCGCCGACGAGAAGCGCGCCTTCACCAACGCGGTGCTGGAACTGAAGCGCAACGGCATCTACGACCAGTTCGTCGACGTCCACAACTGGTTCCTCACGGAGGACAACGACTTCGGCGACCGGATCGCCCACCGGGGTCCTTCCTTCCTGCCCTGGCACCGCCGCTTCCTGCTCGACTTCGAACTGCACCTGCAGCGGGTGGACCCGAAGGTCTCCCTCCCGTACTGGGACTGGACCGTGGACCGCTCCCCCACGTCCCCGCTGTGGGCCGCGGACTTCATGGGCGGCATCACCCGGGCCCGTGACGGGCAGGTCCTCGACGGGCCCTTCGCCGCCTCGGGGGGCAAGTGGCCCATCACCGTGGGGGTGGACTCCCGCCAGTACCTGCGGCGCAACCTCGGTTCGGGCACGCCCCAGCTGCCGACCAAGGACGAGGTCAAATCCATCCTCGCCATGCCGGAGTACGACGTGGCGCCCTTCAACAGCGCCTCGAACGGCTTCCGCAACAACCTGGAGGGCTGGCGCGGGATCAACATCCACAACCGGGTCCACGTGTGGGTGGGTGGCCAGATGACCAGCGCCGCCTCCCCCAACGACCCGGTGTTCTGGCTGCACCACGCCTTCATCGACATGCTGTGGGCGGAGTGGCAGGTCCGGAACCCGAAGTCGACCTATGTGCCGGCCGTCCCGACGGCCAACGTCGTCGACCTGCACTCCGTCATGAGCCCGTGGACCGACGTGACGCCGGCCGACATGCTCGACCACCGGAAGTTCTACACCTTCGACACCGAGGGCAAGCGGTAGGAACGGCAACACCGGACAGGGCGCCCGCACGCGCCCGGTCCGGTGAACCGTTCCCCCTACCGGCGGCTGATCAGACCGCCGGTGGCATCAGACCGCCGGTGGCATCAGACGGCCGGCGGCACGACCGGCTGCGACTGGGTGCCGCAGTGGATGCCGCCACCGCCGCGCGCGATCTCGTCGATGTTCAGCTGGACGACGTTCCGGCCGGGGTAGGAGGCCTGCAGGATGGCGTAGGCCACGCCGTCCGCGTAGCCGTCGCCGAACTGCGGGGCGATGACCGCGCCGTTGACGGTGTAGTAGTTGGTGTAGCTGGACAGGAACTCCGGCTCGTCCTTCACGCGGATGTTCTTGCGGTCCGGGCCGGGGAGTTCGGTGATGGCCAGCGGGCGCCCCTTGGCGTCGGTGGCGCTCTGCAGGGCCCGCTTGGTCTCCTCGTAGACCGCGACCCACTTGGGGTCGGTCTGCGGGCCGGGCTTGTCGAGCATGACCTTGCCGGGCTCGATGAAGCGGGCGAGGCAGTCGATGTGGCAGTCGGTGATGTCCTGCCCGGCGATGCCCGGCACCCAGATCACCTTGTCGATGCCCAGCGAGGACTTCAGGTCCTGCTCGACCTGGTCCTGGCTCTTGCCGGGGTTGCGGTTGGCGTTGACCAGCGAGCTGACCGTGGCCAGCAGGGTTCCCTCGCCGTCGGTCTCCAGCGAACCGCCCTCGCCCACGAACGGCGCCCGGATGCGGTTGACGCCGTAGTCGTACAGCAGCGTCGCGGCCGCCGCGGCGTCGTTGGCGAAGGGCTGGGCGTACTTCGTACCGGTCTTCCCCCAGCCGTTGAAGTTGGTGTCCACGCCCGCGATCGCACCGGGCGCCACGACGAAGGTGGGGCCGAAGTCGCGGATCCACAGGTCGTCGTTGGGTATCTCGACGACCGTGATGCCGTAGTAGGCGCCGGCCCCGCACTCGTACCGGGCGTCGGCGGCCTGTCCGGGCCTGGCCAGCATCACGACGGGCTCGTACCGCGAGATCGCGTCGGCGACGGTCGCGATGTGCCGGCGCACCCCTCCGAGCCGGGTCGACCAGACCGAGGAGAGCGCCGGCCAGGCCATGAAGGTGCGGACGTGGCGACCGGCCTCGTCGGGCATCCGCAGCGTGGCGGAGCCGCCGGGGGCCGTGGCCGCCCGGGCGACCGACGGGAGGGCGGAACCGAGGGCCGCGAGCGGCAGGGCGGCCGCGCCGTACTGGAGCAACCTGCGTCGGGACGTGCCTTGCGTGTCCATGGGACTCCCTCGAAAAAAAGAGACATCGGCAGGGGATGCACTACGCATCCTGACCTGAACTGAAAATTCAGTCAATAGAAAGTGGAGCAATGTGCTCCGGATTTCGGAGTCCGGAGTGACGGTGGGCAGAGGCGGGACGGACCGGGGTGCGACCGGCCGCTTCTGCCCACCGAAAGGTGCCTGGAGCGTGCGACGGCCGTTACGGGACCGGCTGCTGCTGGGTGACGCAGTGGATGCCGCCGCCGCCGGCGCCCAGGTAGTCGGTGTTCAGCTGGACGACGGTCCGGCCCGGGAAGAGCCGGCCGAGGGCGGCCTTCGCCGCGGCGTCGGCGGAGGTGTCGCCGAACTGGGAGGAGATCACCGCCCCGTTGCACACGTAGTAGTTGGCGTAGGCCGCGACGAAGTTCGGGTCGGCCGAGCGGATCTTGTAGTAGTCGGGTCCCTGGAGCTTGGTGACCGCCATGGGGGTGCCGGTCGCCGTCGTGGACGTGGACAGGATCTGGTACTGCCGGCGCGCGTCCATGGCGTAGGCGTCGGTGTCCGTCGCCAGCGGCATCTGGACCACCCCGCTGCCCGGCGCGAGGAACCGGGACGTGGCGTCGACGTGGTCGTCGGTGATGTCCTGGCCGACCACTCCGTCGAACCAGATGACCTTGGACGCACCGTACGCGGAACACATCGCGGCCTCGATCTGCGCCTGCGACATCCCGGGGTTCCGGTTGCGGTTGATGATGCTGCTCCGGGTCGCCATGAGGGTGCCGGCGCCGTCCTGTTCGATGGCACCGCCCTCACCCACCAGGTTGGCGTAGGTGATCGGGACGCCCGCGTAGGCCGCGATCTTCCCGGCCACCAGCGCGTCCTTGGCGTGCGTCTGCCGGTTGCCCCAGCCGTTGAAGTTCAGGCCGACCGCGTCGAGGCCGCCGGCGCCGTTCGTCCGGAAGACGGGCCCGGTGTCGCGCATCCAGCAGTCGTCGACCGGGATGGACGTGATCACCGTGACGGTCGACCCGCACATCGAGCGCGCCGTGGCAGCGCTCGCGGGGTTGGCGCACATGATGACCGGCTCGTACTTCGCGATCGTCTTGGCGATCAGCGCGATGTTGCCCTGGACACCGCCGAGCTTGCTCCGCCAGATCGAGGTGCTGTCCGGCCAGGCCATCCAGGTCCGCGTGTGGCGCACGTCCTCCGCGGGCACCGCGAAGGCGCCCGCCGCCGCGGGGGCCGCTCCGAAGCGGGACGCCGCCCGGGCCGCCCCCTCGGACGTCGCCAGTGCGGCACCGGCCGCGGCGAGGGCCGCCGCCGTCAGGAACCCGCGCCGACCGAGGGCTCCGCCGGCCGGCGGCCTCCCTGCTGCGTGATCGTTCATGTCCGCCTCCTGTGTCAACTGCCCACGGGATCCCCGTGGTTGGCCGGAAAGCTATTCCTGACCGAGCGCTCGGTCAATATTCTTGGCAGTATTTCTCGCAACCGGCCGGCCCGTTGACGAGGGCGATCTTGCGGGGTGCGGGGAAACGCCCAGGTGGCGCTCCGTCACTGGTTAGAGTTGCGCCATGGCAGCCCCTCCGAAGGAACCGCGGACTCCCGTGTCCGTCCCCGTCCGAGCAGGACGGACCCGCGTCTCGGCCAAGGGGGAACAGACGCGCGCACGGTTGATCGCGGCCGCGCGGACGCTCCTGGGCGGCGAGATGAGCGAGCGGTTCACGACACGCAACGTGGCTGCCCTGTGCGGGGTGTCGCACGGCATGTGCCACTACCACTTCGCGGACCGCACGGACCTCATCCTGGCGGTGATCGACGACATCCGTCCGGAGTGGATCTCCCCGATGGAGGAGACCGTCGACGCCCCGGGAACCTTCGCCGAGCGCGCGGAACGGGTGGTCCTGCTGCTGACCCGGGGCGAGAGCCCCGACCTGTCCCACCTCCATTCCGCGCTGCACTGGCACGCGCTGAACGACGAACGCGTCCGGGTGAGCCTGGAGGCGGAGTACCGCAGGTGGCGTGCGTGTTTCGGCCGCCTCTTCCAGGTGCTGGCGGACGAACGCGACGGCGTCGACCCGCGCCCCCTCGGCGAGGCGGTGGCCGCCGCCGTGGACGGACTGGCCGCCATCCAGTCGCTCGACGCCGAGGTCGACGCCGAGTCCGTCTTCCGTACGTTGATCTTCACGCTCGCCGCGGGAGCCTGAGGCGGCCGCGGCCGCCGGTCACCGCAGGGCCCGACGGGCCGCCGCGATCCCGCCCGGGTCCCAGCCGGGGCGGGGAACCGACTCCAGGAGCAGCCGGGTGTAGGGGTGCCGCGGTGCCGCGAGCACCTCGGCGGTGCGGCCCGACTCGACGATCGCGCCGTGCCGCATGACGATCACGTCGTCCGTGACGCAGCGGACCACGCCCAGGTCGTGCGTGATGAACAGGTAGCCGACCGGGGTCTGCTCCCGGATGTCGGCCAGCAGGTTGAGGATCTGCGCCTGTACCGACACGTCGAGGGCCGCGACGGCCTCGTCGAGGACGAGTACGGCCGGTTCCACGGCCAGAGCCCGGGCGATGGCGACGCGCTGGCGCTGGCCACCCGAGAGCTGCCGGGGCAGTGCGTCGGCGGCGCGGGTGCCCAGTCCGACCTGGTCCAGCAGCTCACGGATGCGCGCGGCGTGGTCCCTGCCGGGGAAGTGCAGGCGCAGGGTTTCGCGCAGCACCGCCTCGACGCTGGTGCGCGGGTCCAGGGACAGGTACGGGTCCTGGAAGACCATCTGCACCTCACGGGCGCGGGCGAGGCGCTGTGCCCGGCCGCGGCCGCGTCCGGTGCGGTCGCGGCCGTGGACGAGGACCTCGCCGGCATCGGCCCGCTCCAGACCCACGACGATCCGGGCGGTGGTGGTCTTGCCGGATCCGGATTCGCCCACGATGCCGAGGGAGCCGCCCGCGGGGAGGGTGAACGACACGTCGTCCACGGCTCGTACGTCTCCGTATGCGCGGTGCAGACCCGAGACTTCCAGCACGTTGTCAGGCATCGACGGCGCTCCCTTCGAGCCGGTCGCTGTGGTGGCACGCCGCCTGGTGTCCGGGGGTCCCGGGTGCGGGCAGCGGCTGGGGGGCCTGCGTGTCGCACACCTCGGTGGCGAGGGGGCACCGGGCGGCGAAGGGGCAGCCGTGCAGTTCCTGGCGGAGGTCCGGGGGCTGGCCGTCGATGGCGGTGAGCCTGCCGCGCGGGGCCTCCAGGCGGGGCGTGGAGGCGAGCAGGGCCGCCGTGTAGGGGTGGCGGGGCCGCGCGAAGAGGACCTCCGCGGGACCGCTCTCGACGATGCGGCCGGCGTACATCACACAGACGCGGTCGCTGATGGCCGCGGCGAGGTCCAGGTCGTGGGTGACGAAGAGCAGGCCGGTGCCGAAGCGCTCGCGCAGTGTGGCCAGGAGGGCGATGACCTCGGCCTGGGTGGTGACGTCGAGGGCGGTGGTGGGCTCGTCGGCGAGCAGGAGCACGGGATCGCCCATCAGGGCGGCCGCGATCATGACGCGTTGCAGCATGCCGCCGGAGACCTGGCTCGGATACTTCTTCAGGGCCGAGCGGTTCAGGCCGACCGCCTCGATGAGTTCGGCGGCGCGGGATTCCGCGTCGGCCTGGCTCATGGCCTTGGTCAGCCGCACGCTCTCGGTGAGGAAGTCCCCGATGCGGCGGAGCGGGTTGATGGCGGCACGGGGGTCCTGGAAGATCATGGCCACGGTGCCGGTGCGCAGGTCCCGCAGCCGGCCTTCGTCCATGGTGAGCACGTCCTGGCCGGCCACGAGGACGGAGCCCTCGACCGTGGCGCCCGGCGGCAGCAGGCTCAGTGCGCTGCGGGAGGTCAGGCTCTTGCCGGAGCCGGATTCGCCGACGAGGGCGACGGTCTCGCCGGCGGCGACGGTGAGGTCGACGCCGTCGAGGACGGGGCGGGCGGTGCCGGGCAGGCTGAGCCGGAGCCCCCGGATGTCGAGGGTGTACTGCGGGTCGATCGGGTCGATCGGCTTCATCGGGTTCATCGGTCTCTCCTGGCGACGCGGTCGGCCCAGCGTTCTCCGACCACGTTGAAGGCGACCACCGTCAGCACGATGACGGCACAGGGCAGGATCGCCGAAAGCGGGTAGCCGAGCTGGATCGCGGTCTGGCCGTCGAAGACCATGCGGCCCCAGTCGGGGGTGAGGGCGGGCACGCCGAGCCCGAGGAAGGACAGCGCCGCGAGGTCCATGAGGGCGTACCCGAAGTTGATCGTGGACTGGGCGAGCACGACGGGGGCGATGTTGGGCAGGACGTGGCGCAGACAGATCTGCAGCGAGGAGTGCCCCTGCACCTGGTAGGCGCTGACGTAGGGGCGTTCGCGTTCCGCCAGGACCAGGGAACGGGTGAGGCGGCTGACGTAGGGGAGGTAGGCGACGGCGAGCGCGATGACCGGTGCGGTCAGCCCTTCGCCGTAGACCGAGATGATCAGGATGGCCAGCAGCATGCCGGGGAAGGCGAAGACCAGTTCCGTGCTGCGGGAGAGCAGGGAGTCGAGCCAGCCGCCCTTCCAGGCCGCGGCCATGCCGACGGCGACGCCCGCGACGGTGGAGAACGCGACCACGCCGAGCGGTCCCAGCAGGGACGTACGGGCTCCCAGCAGCAGGCGGGAGAGGGTGTCGCGGCCGGCGGCGTCGACTCCGAGCGGGTGCTCGGCGGAGGGGGCGGCGAGCGCGTTGCCCAGGTCGATGACGTTGGGGTCGTACGGCACCAGCCAGGAGGCGAGCACGGCCGCCACCACGACGAGGGCGACGAACGCCAGGCAGACCAGGTACAGCGGTGACCCGGTCACCCGGATCCGGGAAAGGCCCGGCCGGCGGGTCAGGACGGCGGTCATGCGGAGGACCTCCTCGATCCGAGGGTGATCCGCGGGTCGACCAGCGGCAGTATCAGGTCGACGATGAGGTTCACGATCATGAACAGGGCGACGATGATCAGGGAGATGGCCTGGACGGTCGGGAAGTCCTTGGTGGTGGTGGACAGTTCGAGGAGCTGACCGATCCCGCCGATGCTGAACGCGGTCTCCACGAGGATCGTGCAGACCAGCAGGGTGGAGACGATGAGGCCACCGGTGGTGAGGACGGTGCCCAGCGCGTTGCGGAACACGTGGCGGCGGATGACCTGGTGCTCGGGGACGCCCCGGCTGCGCGCCACGGTGACGTGTTCGCTGTCGAGGGCTTCGAGCATGGCCGAGCGCGTGACCCGGGCGAGCATGCCGATCAGGTACAGCGCGAGCGCGAGGGCCGGGAGGGTCAGGTGCCAGAGCATGTCGCCGAAGCCGTCGCCCGCGCCGCTGCTGGGGAACCAGCCGAGGTTGACGGCGAACAGGCCCTGGAGCAGCACGGCCGCGACGAACGAGGGCGTGCCCACGGCGAACGTGGTGGTGACGAGGATGGCGGAGTCGGTCGCGCCGCCCTTCACCGAACCGATCCAGCCGAGCAGCAGGCCGATGACCACGACGACCACCAGGGACATCGCGACCAGCATCAGGGTGCTGGGCAGCCGGTCGGACAGGAGCCGGGAGACGTCGGTGCGGTAGGTGATGGACCGCCCGAAGTCGCCCTGGACGATGTCGCCGAGCCAGCGTGCGTACCGTACGAGGAACGGGTCGTTCAGGTGGTACTGGGCGTTGATCGCCTCCAGGGCCTCCGGGGAGGCCGAGCGGCCCGCGAGCAGGAAGCTCGCCGGGCTGCCCGGGGCGAGGTACATGGCGCCGAAGACGATGAACGAGGCGGCGAGCAGCGTGGCCGCCATCTCCCCCAGCCGTCGCGCCGCGAATCTCAGGAAGTTCACTGGGCGGCACCCACGTCGGCGGCCCACGGGTAGTACATGTAGGAGATCGTCGTCGGCGCGCCGGTGATCTTCTTGTTGAGGAAGACCGCGGTGGGCCACTCGGCGACCGGGATCCACAGGAGCTGCTCGGCGGCCTGCTTCTGGAGCTTGGCCTCGATCTCCAGGCGCTGTCCCGGCTCGTAGGTGCCGACGGCCTGGTCGACGAGCGCGTCGTACTGCTTGTCGCTGTAGCCGGCGAAGTTCAGGTAGGCGCCGGTCTTGAAGTTCGTCAGCAGGTCGAGCGGGTCGGTGATCGAGTCGTAGTAGGTGAGCGGGAACATGTCTATGCCCTCGCGCGCCGCGGGATCGGTGAACAGCGCGGTGAACGCGTTCGGGGCGATCGTCTTGAGCTGGATGTCCAGGCCGATCTGGGTGCCGGCCGCCTGGACGGCGGTCGCCAGGAGGGAGACGTCCTGGCCGATGGAGCTGGTGGCCACGGTCAGGGTCTTGCCGGTGGCTCCGGCTTCCTTGATCAGCGCCTTGGCCTGCTCGATGTTCCGGTCGGGGCGCGGCAGGGTGTCGAGGGCGTTCTTCAGGGTGCTCTCGGGGGCCGCGGCCCAGGCGGCGCGGGTGGTCAGGGAGTGGGTGACGGTTCCGGCGCCACCGAGACCGGCCTTGACGAACCCGGCCCGGTCCAGGGCGAGGGACAGGGCGCGGCGCACGCGGACGTCGCCGAGCGGACCCTGCATGTTGGTGATGTTGACGTTGACCGTGCTCAGGCCCTCGCCGAAGTACAGCCTGCCGACGCCGCTGTCGCGCAGCCGGGCGTAGCTCTCGGTGGGGATCAGGTATCCGCCGTCCGCCTCGCCGCTGAGCATGGCGTTGGTACGGGCGGAGGGATCGGTCAGGACCCGGAAGACGGCCTTCTTGGCCTTGGCCTTGGTACCCCAGTAGCCGTCGAAGCGTTCCAGCTCGATCGACTGGCCCTTGTTCCAGGTGCCGAGCTTGAAGGGGCCGGTGCAGGCGAGGCTGCCGGTGGTGCCGTAGTCCTTGCCCGCCGCCTCGATCCCGGCCTTGGAGGCGACCACGCCGGCGGCGGTGGCCATGTACTGGGGGAACTGCGAGTCGGGCTTCTTCAGCTTGACGGTGACCTGGAGCGGACCGGTCTTGGTCACGGAGTCGACGTTCTGGAAGTTCTGGGCCCAGGCCGCCGCGTTGTTCGGATCCGTCTGCCGGCCGAGGCTGTAGACCACGTCGTCCGCGCTCATCACACCGCCGTCGTGGAAGCGCACGTTCGGGCGGAGGTCGTAGACCCAGGTGGTGGGGTCGGGGTTCGTCGCCTTCTGGGCGAGCCCGGGCTCCAGGGTCAGTCCCGGCGTCCACCGCATGAGGCTCTCGCAGACGTTCGAGAGGATCGTGTTCTGCGGGTAGTCGAACGCCACCGTGTAGTCGAGCGTGGGGGGCTCGGCGTAGACGGCCCAGGTGAAGGAGTCGATCTCGCCCTTCGCCGTCGGCGTGGTCTTCGACAGGGTGACCTCGGTGACGGGGGCCCCTCCGCTCTTGGGCGGGCCGGAGCAGGCCGCGACCAGGGCGAAGGACGCCATGACCGCGGTCGCGGCGGCGAGCCTGCCGAGCGGGCGGCCGGTGCGTCTGGCGGTGCGGGGCGGGGGTGTGGTCATCGTCGCGCTCTCTTTCCGTACGTGATGCGGGTGGCTGACGGGCCGCGGGGCCGGCCCGTCAGGAGCGGTCGGTCCGCGGTGGTCAGCCGTCGGCGCGCACCGAGGGGACCTGCTGCGTGATGCAGTGGACCCCGCCGCCGCCGAAGGCGATCGCGAGCGCCCGTACCCCGACGACCTTGCGGCCCGGGTACGCCGACGCGATCACGGCCATGGCCTCCTCGTCCTGGGGCAGGCCCGCCACCGGGACGACGATGCCGTCGTTGGCCACGTAGTAGTTCAGGTACGACACCTCGATCTCGCCGCCCGCGAGATCGGCGAACGCCGACTGGGTGACCTCGACGATCTCCAGGCTGCGTCCCTGCGCGTCGGTGCTGGCTTCCAGCACCGCGCGGTTCGCGCGCATCCGGGCGTAGTCGGGGTGCGCGGGATCGTCGGGCAGGGAGATGACCACCTTGCCGGGGGCCGCGTAGGCGCAGACGCCGTCGACGTGGCCGTTGGTCTCCTCGTCCAGGAGGCCGCCGTACGGAAGCCAGATAACCTTGACGACGCCCAGGCGGGATTTCAGTTCGGCTTCGATCTCATCCCGGTTCATGCCCGGGTTGCGGTTCGGGTGGAGCAGGCACTGCTCGGTGGTGATCAGCGTGCCCTCGCCGTCGACCGTGATCGCGCCGCCCTCCAGGATCATGTCGGAGTGGATGCGCTCGACCCCGAGGTGCTCCAGGAGCAGGCCGCTGATCCGGTCGTCGGAGTCGAACGGGTGGTGCTTGCCGCCCCAGGCGTTGAACCGGAAGTCCACGCCCGCGCGCCGGCCGTCGCCGTCGAGCACGAACAGCGGGGCGGAGTCGCGGAACCAGGAGTCGTCCAGCGGCATCTCGATGACGGTGACGTCCGGGCCGCAGAGGGTACGGGCGTCGTCGCCGAAGCCGGGCGGGGCGACCATCGTCACCGGCTCGAACTCGGAGATGGCGCGGGCGACGTTCGCGTACTCCTCCTTGACGTCGTCCAGCACGCTGCCCCAGAGGTCCGTGCGGGTGGGCCATGCCATCAGGCACCCGTCGTGGGAGGACCACTCGGCGGGCATACGGAAGGCGGTCATCTCGTGTCTCTCTTCTTTCTCGCCAGAAGTACCTGTCAGCGGCAGTCGGTGTGGCGCTGGGCCAATTCGAGCCAGAGGCTGGTACGCGGTGGTTGAAATCTTCCTCTCGACTGAAAATTCAGTCAAGAGCCTGGACGTCACAACCAACAGGATTCTGAAATTCCTGTCAGATCTTTGTCCAGGACATGATCCGGAAAGCCCGGCCGGTCACAGGAAGTACAGGCGACTCAGGGGACCCGGCCTCACGGGGCAGGGCGACGAGGGGTTCACTGCGGCCCGGCGGCTCCACGGCCGCGGCTCACATCAGGTGCGATGCTGTCACTGACTGAAAAATCAGTCAATACACGAGGTGAACGGAAGGCAACACGGTCGGATCACGAAGCACAGGAGGGTGCAGGGGCGCAGGCGCGTACGGACGCACGGGGCGAGGGCCCCGTCCCCTCGAGGGCGGGACGGGGGCGCGTGGGACTACTTCCCGCGCAGCCGCGCCAGCTCGACGTCGATGGCGCCTTCCATCAGCGCACGCGCATGAGTGATCTGGAGCCCGCCGCTGAGCCAGCGCATGCTCAGACCTTCCAGGAGGGCGGTGAGCCGCTCACCGGCCGCGGCCAGTGCCGCCGCCGGGGCCATCGGCTCGACCTGGCCCAGCAGGGCCGCGACTTCCTGGACCCAGACCAGGGTCGCCCTGGCCAGGTCCTCGCGCAGCACCTCGTCGAAGACGGCGCTCGCCCGCAGCTCGCCCCAGGCGGTGCTGTTCTCCCTGACCTCCGCGCTGTCCTGGAGCTCCAGGAGGAGGGTCTCGACGAGTTCCTCGCGGGGGCCGAGCGGTTCCGCGTCCTCGTCGCGTTCGGCGGTGTAGCGCTCGGCCCGGTCGTTGATGAACTCCAGCGTCGAACGCAGGAGCCCGGTGCGGTCCTTGAAGTGGTAGTAGAGCAGCGAGGTGGACACGCCCGCTTCCGCGGCCACCTCCTCCACGCGCAGGCCACGGACACCGCTCCTGGCAATCACCCGGGCGGCCGCTTCGAGAATGGATGTGCGTCGGGCCATGCGCCGAACCTTACCCGGCTGTTCGGGGCCACGGGCAACGGGTGCCCTGGTCGGTCACCCCGTTCGTCACCCCGTTCGCCTGTGGTGACTGACCACCACCGTGACGGGTCCGCCGCCCGGCGCGGCCGCGACGAGTCGCACGATGGCGATCTCCTTCTGGTCGGCGCTGCGGATGCAGAAGGGCCGCCCGCCGCTCAGGGCGCTGAACGCGATCGTGGTCACCGGCTGGGTCTCGACCCCCCGGGCGCAGTCGGCGGGGCCCAGGTCGTTCCCGGCCGCGATGAAGGCGTCGCTGTCCTCGGGCGCGACGAACTCGGTCTGGGTGCGGGCCAGGTACCAGGCGGCGCTCTCCGCCGGGACCACCTTTCCCGTTTTGAGGTCGAATTCGTAGGCCGCGTCCGGCGACGTCAGTTCGGTGTTGGCGTAGCCGGCCTTGAATCCGGCCGACGAGGACGGGGCCGAGGGAGAGGGCGAAGGGGTGACCGGCGTGGAGATGGGCGGCGAGGTGTGGCCGGCGGAGGCGGCCGGGGCCTCGACCTCCGGCTCTTCCGGGGTGTCCAGGTAGTAGACCGCGGCGCCGCCCAGTACCAGTACGGAGGCCGCGGCCAGAGCGGTGACCGGCAGCCGGCGTCCGCGCCGCCGGCCCCGGCGGGGAGCGGGCTGATCCGGCCGGGCGCCGGTCTCGGGGTGCGCGGACGGGGCCGCGGGGGCGGCGATCGTCCGCTGGTGGTGGGTGGGGGTGGGGACCGGGCCGGGACTGGGGGTGGCGGCGGGGCCGGCGGCGGGCTGTTGGGCGCTCCCCCATATCTCGCTGCTGACGTGGTGCGGGAGCCATCCGTCGGTGAACTCCAGGCGGTGGCCCACGGAGGGGTGGGCCTGTACGGCGGCGATCAGCTCATCCGGCGTGGGGCGGCCCTCGGGTCGCTTGGCCAGACACCACGACACGAGCTCGCGCAGTTCGTGCGGCACCCTGCCGAGGTCGGGCTGCTCGTGGACCACCTTGTACAGGGCGGCCGACTCCGCCCCGGCTCCGAACGGGGGCACTCCCCCGGCCACGAACGCCGCCAGCGACCCGAGGGCGAAGATGTCGCTCGCCGGGGTGACCGGCAGCCCCATCGCCTGCTCCGGTGCCATGAACGCGGCGGTGCCGATCCGCAGTCCGACGCCGGTCAACGCGGTGGCGTCGGCGGCCCGCGCGATGCCGAAGTCGATCACGCGCGGACCGTCCTCGGCGATCAGGACGTTGGCGGGCTTGAGGTCCCGGTGGACCACCCCGGCCCGGTGGATCGCCTGGAGCGCCTCGGCGATCCCCGCCACGAGCAGCAGCACCGTGCGGACCGGCAGCGGACCGTACCGCTGCACCACCTCGTGCAGCGTCGGGCCCGGCACGTAGGCGGTGGCCAGCCAAGGCGTGGGGGCGTCCACCCCCGAATCGACCACCTGGGCGGTGAACAGGCCGTGGATGCGCTGCGCGCTCGCGACCTCCTGCGCGAAGCGCTGGCGGAATTCCGGGTCTCCGGCGAAGTCCGCGCGCACCGCCTTCAGGGCGATCGGGCGGCCTCCCGGGGTGTAGGCCAGGTAGACCACCCCCATGCCGCCGGAGCCCAGCCGGGCGTGGAGGCGGTAGCCGCCGATCTCATGGGGGTCGTCGGCGGACAGTGCCTTGTGGGCGTGTTGCACACCGGGAAGCTGAGCGGACATGCGGAGGCTCTTTCGGCGATATGTACGAAGCGCAGGACGCGGCCCGCCCCGGTGCCTCCACGGCCCCGACCGGCACCGAGCAGGGCGAAGCCGACTGCCCCCGCATCGTGCCGCTAACTAAAGATTCAGTCAATGTGAGACGATGATGGCCGAGACACGTGAGGAGGGGATCAGGCAGTGACGGACCGCAGAACGGCAATCTTGGAAGCGGCCGCCCGGCTCATAGCCCGGCGGGGGGTCCGCGGACTGCGGGTGGAGGAACTCGCGGCCGAAGCCGGGGTGTCCACGGCGCTCGTCTACTACCACTTCAAGGACCGGGCCGGCATCCTGCGCCGCACCCTGGAGTTCATCAACGACCGCGCGGAACGATACACCGGCAGCCCCGACGACACGGACGCCTTCCCGGAGGACCCGCGCGAGACCCTGGAGCAGTCCCTCCTGCTGGAGTTCCAGGACGCCCCCGCGGTGCGCGAGAACAGCACGGCCTGGGGCGAACTGCGCGCCAGCGCGATCTTCGAGCCCGAGCTGCGGGAGGACCTGGCCAAGGCCGGCCTGAGCTGGGTCCAGGAAGTCGCCTACCTGCTCGCGTGCGCGCAGCCGCTGACGCCCGCCCCCGCGCTCACGGCCTCCGCGGAACGGCTGACGGCGCTGCTGGAAGGGCTCAGCATGCGCTGGCTCAGCGGCGTACTGCAGGTGGCGCACGCCCGCGAGCTGATGCTCGACGCCGTCGAAGTGGAACTGGGACACCTGCGCCGACTGGGCGGGAACTGACCGCCGCCCACCTCTCCCCGCCCCCTCTCCGCGCATCACGCGCCCATGAAATTGACTGAAAGTTCAGTCAATGCCAGAGTGGCGGCATGGCGGCTCACCCCGCCCTGGCGGACCGACCCCACGTACGGTGAAGCTGACGCGCTGTGCTCCAAGCAGGCCCCGATCGTCGTCCCTGCGCCACGCGTCCCCGCGATGCCCGGCATCCACGGCTAACTTCATCCCGCCAGTTCACGATCGGAGTCAACCGTGTCCGCGTTCTCTGCATCCCGCCGTGCGGTCCTCCGCACCTTCGCCGGCGTCGGCGTGTTCGCCCTCGGCGCCGCGGCGTGCGGCCCCGGTGAAACCGGACAACCCGGCACCAAGGCCACCCCTTCCGGCCAGGCGCCCGCGCCGACCGGGCCCCGGCATCTGGGCGCCGAGTGGGAGAGCCACACGCGCACCTTCATGTCCTGGCCCGCGCTGGCCTCCGTGTGGGAGCAGGACCTCCCCTACGTACGGGAGGACATCGCCCGCGTGGCGCGCGCCATCGCGCAGTACGAGTACGTCGTGATGATGGCCAGGCCCGACCAGCAGGCCGCGGCCCAGAAGGCGTGCGGCTCCGGCGTCGAGGTCATCCCCATGGAGGTCGACGACCTGTGGGCCCGTGACACCGTCCCCGTGTTCATCGAGGACGGCGGCAAGCTCGCCGGCGTCGACTTCAACTTCAACGGCTGGGGCAACAAGCAGGAGCACACGAACGACGCCCAGGTCGGCCGCAAGCTGCTGGAGAAGTACAAGATCCCGCGCATCCAGGCGCCGCTGGTCGCCGAGGGCGGCTCCTTCGAGACGGACGGCGAGGGCACCCTCCTGATCACGGAGAGCTCGATCGTCAACGACAACCGCAACCCCGGCAAGAGCCGGGACCGGATCGAGGCCGAGCTCAAGCAGACCCTCGGCGTCCAGAAGGTGATCTGGCTGGCCGGCGTGCGCGGCGAGGACATCACCGACGCGCACGTCGACAGCCTCGTACGGTTCGCGGCCCCGGGCGTCGTCCTCCTGGACAAGGCCTTCCCGGGCTCGCCCCCCGATTCCTGGTCCCGCTCCTCCGACCAGGCGAGGTCCGTCCTGTCCAAGGCGACCGACGCCCGCGGGCGCCGCCTGCAGATCGTCGACCTGCCGCAGCCCGACCTGGACAGGATCACGGGCCACGGCGACGACTTCGTGTCGACCTACGCCAACTTCTACGTCGCCAACGGCTCGGTGTTCATGCCCCGCTTCGGCGACGCGAAGGCCGACGACCGGGCGCGGGGGATCCTCCAGGAGCACTTCCCCAAGCGGGACATCGTGCCGGTGAAGATCGACACCATCGCCTCGGGCGGCGGCGGCATCCACTGCTCCACCCACGAGCAGCCCGGCAAGCCGGCCGACTGACGGCCGGGTCGACGGGCGGCCGGGTCGACGGGCGGGCGGCGGGGTCCGGTGCCAGGCTGGGGTCGTACTCGATCCCGAAAGGCAAGCGCGATGATCACCACCGACTTCGTCCCCGGATCCCCCTGCTGGCTCGACCTGGGGACCCCCGACGTCCGTGCCACCGCAGCCTTCTACGGCGCCGTACTCGGATGGGAGTACGAGCCCATGGGCGGGACGGGCGAGGGAGGGGACGCGGACGGCGGCGGCATGGAAGGCGGGATGTTCCGCAAGGACGGCAAGCTGGTCGCCGGGCTCGGCAAGCTCACCGAGGAAGGCGCGCGCTCGGCCTGGATGATCTACTACAGCGTCAGCGACGCGGACGCCACGACCCGGCTCGTCGAGCGCGCGGGCGGCAAGGTCCGGGTGGCGCCGAGGGACCTCGGCGAATGGGGCCGGATGGCGCAGTACGACGACCCGGCGGGGGGCCAGTTCGCCGTGTGGCAGCCCGGGAAGGACAGCGGCGTCGAACTCGTCGACGAGCCCGGCTCGCTGTCCTGGACGGAGCTGTACACGAGCGACGCCGCGGGCGCGCGGGAGTTCTACGGCGGTGTCCTCGGCTGGCAGTTCGGCGACATTCCGATGCCGGGCGGCGAAGGCACGTACACCCTCATCACCCCGGCCGGACTCCCCCAGGAGCGCATGCAGGGCGGTCTGCTGGAACTGCCCGCGGAGCACCTCTCCCTGGCGAACGGACGGCCGTACTGGCACCCGGTCTTCAACGTCACCGACTGCGACGCCGCGGTCGCCGCGGTCACCGCCAACGGCGGCAGCGTGCAGATGGGGCCGACGGATGCCGAGGGCATCGGCCGGATGGCCGTCTGCCTCGACCCGTCGAACGCCGACTTCCTCCTGCTCACCCCCGCCGCCTCTGCCGGGAGTTAGTGCCCTGCCCCCACCCGATCGGGCGTAGGCTTCGGTCGGCACGGACGCGGTGGGGGCGGAGCACATGGCTGCAGATGCAGATCAGAGGTGGGGGGCGACCCTCGATTCGGTCGTGGTGTACGCGCAGGGCGCGCTCTGCCGCCGCCTGGCCCGGGGCACCGTGCCCCCCGACGGCCGGGTGCGGGTGACGGGACTGCCCCGCTCGTTGGACCCGGGCTCGCTGCGGGCCCGTGTCCTGGGCTCCCCGGGGGTGCGGGTCACCGAGGCCCGGGTGGAGGTGGAGGCCGAGCCGCTCGGTACGGACACGCCGGACGTGCTGCGGCGCGAGGTCGAGCGGCTGCGCGACGAGCACGCGGCGGCGCAGGGCCGCAGGGACCGGCAGTTGAGCCGCATCGAGGAGGTCACGAACCTCCACCCGGTCCCGCCCGTCCGCGAGCCCGAGGCCCCGCACCGGCGTACCCCGGTGGACACCTGGCTGGAGTTCGCGGACTTCGTCGACGAACGGCTGGAGGGACTGCACGCCCGTCTCGTCGAGCTGGAGGAGGCGCTGCGCGACCTCGGGCACGAGCTCGCCGTCGCCACCGACCGGCTCTCCCGCGCCTCCACCGACGCACCGGCGGCGCACGTCGAGACCACGGTCTGCGCGGTCCTGACCTTCGACGGCGCCTCCGCTTCCGAGGTGGAGGTGGAGGTCGAGTACGGGGTGCCGGGCGCCGTCTGGGTGCCGGCCTACCGTCTCACCCACCGTCAGGGCGACGGTACGGGCCGCCTGGTGCTCCGCGCCTCGGTCGCCCAGCGGACCGGCGAGGACTGGACCGGCGTCCGCGTCGCCCTGGCCACCGCCGACCTGCGGCGTCGCACCGATCTGCCGAGGCTCCGGTCGATCCGGATCGGGCGCCGTCAGCCCGCTCCGGCGCCTTCCGGCTGGCGCGAGCCGCCCGCGGGGCTCGCGGACCTGTTTACCGCGTACGAGGCGGCCGGCCCCCGCCCGCGCACGGCGGCCGTGCCCGTTCCGCCGCCGCCTCCCCCGCCGCTGCCCGTGCCCGCACCTGCTTCGGCGCCGGTCCCGCAGGCCTACGGCGCCGGCCCTGCCACCCTCGTGCCCGGTGCCGCCGGCGGTGCGATGCCGGACTTCGCCGCCGCGTCCGCCCCGCGCTCGGCCGGCAGGCCGCGTGGCGGCGGCATGGGGTTCGCCGGGCGCCCGGCGCCCCCCGCTCCCGCTGCTCCCGCGGCGTCTGCCGCGCCCGTGGCGCCCGGCATGGCCGCGCCGCCGCCCGCACCGGCTCCGGAGCCGGTGTCCGGTCCGCCGCGGCCGAGCGGCGCCGAGCTCGACTACGCCTCCCTCGTCCTGTGCGGCCCCGAGGAGCCGGGCTCCCGCCGGGGCCGGCTGTTCCCCGGCCCGGTCTCCGACCCGGTGACGGACGAGTGCCGCCGCCGGGCCGAGGCGGTGGCCTCGCTGCCGCTGCCCGGGCGGGCGGTGCGGCCCCGCGAGTCGGCCGGGTCCTTCGACCACCGCTTCGACGCCGCCGCCCGCGCCGACATCCCGTCGGACGGCACCTGGCACACCGTCACCGTCGGCGAGATCGCGGTCGGTCTGCGCACCGAGTACCTCTGCGTGCCGTCCGTGGAGGAGACGGTGTACGCGACGCTGGTGCTCTCCAACGCCACCGACCAGGCGCTGCTGGCCGGTCCGGTGGAGGTCGTCGTCGACGACGACTTCCTGCTGACCGCCGCGCTGCCCACGCTCGCGCCCGGCGGCGTCCGCCGGGTGGGGCTCGGGCCCGCCGAGGGCGTCCGGGTCACCCGCCGCACGAACCTGAACGAGTCGACCTCGGGTCTTCGGGGCAACACCACCGTGCTCGACCACCGTGTCCACGTGGAGCTGTCCAACCGGCTCGCGGGGCCCGTCACCGTCGAGGTCCGCGAGCGGGTGCCGGTCACCTCCGAACCGGACGTCCGGATCGAGGAACGGTCCGACTGGACGACACCCCTGGAGGGCGAGGGGCCCGAACACCATGCCCCGGGCACCCGCATCTGGCGCCTCGACCTCCCCGCCGGCGCCACCGCCGCCCTCGACGGCGGCTACGAGATCCGCATCCCGACCGGCAAGGCCCTGGTCGGCGGCAACCGCAGGAGCTGACAACCATCATGTCCCGGGTCCCGAAGCCGATCCCCCTTCCGGTCACCGCCGTCACGTGCCTGGAGGACCGTGCCCATGTCGAGCGCAGCACCGTGCTCGATCTGGAGGCGGGCGTCCAGCGACTGCGTCTGGGGCCGGTCAGTGCGCTGGCCGTCGACCGGACGCTGCACGCCGAGCTGACCGGCGAACACCCGGCGACCGTCCTCGACGTACGGATCGTCCGCAGCTGGACGCCGCGCGGGCCGCTGCCGTCCGCCGAGGACGACTCCGTCCTGCGCCATCGCGTGCACGCCCTCCAGGAGGAGCGCACGGCCCTGGAGCGCCGGCGCGACCGGCTGCTCACCCGCCAGGGCCTGCTGGACCGCCTCGCCGCCGACCTGCTGCGCGAGATCGGCGAGGGGGCCGGCTCCGGGGAGTCCGAACTCTCCCGCTGGTCCGGCGAACTGGACCGGGTGGACGAGGAACGCGACACCCACGGGGAGCGGCTGCGCGCCGTGGAGACCCGGCTGGCGGCACTGGCCGTCGAGCTCGGCGAGATCCGGCGGGCCGTGCAGCTCTCCGAGGAGGAGCCCACCGAGCTGGTCGGCCACGTCGAGCTGACCGTGGAGGCCGCGGCGGCCGGGCCGGTCGGTCTGCGCCTGGGCCACCTGACCCCGTGCGCGCTGTGGCGACCCTCCTACCGGGCCGTGCTGGAGGGGGACGCGCTGACGCTGGAGACCGACGCGGTGGTCTGGCAGCGCACCGGCGAGGACTGGTCGGACGTACGGCTGACGCTGTCGACCGCCCGCTCGGCTCTGGCCGGCGACCCGCCGCGGCTGGGCGAGGACGTCCTGACGCTCAAGGACCGCTCCGCGGCGGAGCGCCGTACGGTCGACGTCGAGCTGCGCGAGGAGGAGATCGGGGACCTCGGCCCGGCCGCCGTGCTCGGTCTGCCCGGCGTGGACGACGGCGGCGAGGCGCGGGTGCTGAGCTCTCCCGTCCCGGTCTCCGTGCCGGGGGACGGCCGCGCCCACCGGGTGCCGCTCTCCGTCTTCACCGCGCCCGCGAGCAGCGAGTACGCCTGCTCACCCGAGCTGTCGCCGCTGGTCACGCAGGTGGTGCGGTTCGACAACCTGTCCGGGCACGCGCTGCTCGCCGGGCCCGTGGACCTGGTCCGCGGCAGCGGGTTCAGCGGCCGGGGCACGCTGGACTTCACCGCGCCGGGCGCGCCCGTGGAGCTCGCGTTCGGCAGCTGCGACGACCACGGCGTGGTCCGGCAGACCGAGGAGTCCCGCGACACCGCGGGGATCATGCAGCGGACCGTGGTCACCCGCACGGTGCGGCTGCACCTGTCCCGGTTCTCCGCCCCCGGGGAGCGCGGGAACCGGGTCGTCGTGCTCCGGGAGCGGATCCCGGTGTCCGAGGTCTCGGCGGTGGAGGTGCGCCTGAGGAAGGACGCCTGTTCCCCGGCGCCCGAGGCGGTGGACGCCGAGGGCATCGCCCGCTGGGACGTCTCCCTGCCTCCCGGCGGACGTCGCACGGTCACCCTCGTGTACGAGCTGTCGGCGAGCTCGAAGGTCGCCGGGCTCTGAGCCGTCCGGGCCGGATTCCCCGTTCCTTTTCACCTTTTCGGGCTCACGGAAAGCGGCCCGCATTCCGATGAACAGACCATCCGATTTTCCCCGCATCACCCGAACGGACTTCGGCTGATTGCCGGACGCGACGCCCTGCGTGTTCTCGTGGCGGTGAGGTCTGCGGTGCGCGACCATACGGACGCCGAACCGACAGATGGAACAGCGCGACAGGAAGAAGGACGGACGTGTCCGGCAGCGAAAGCGAGAACCCCGCAATTTCCTCCCCGACCCCCACCCCGACTCCCCCGAGGACGAACCGGGACTGGTGGCCGAACCAGCTGGACCTCCAGGTCCTCCACCAGCAGTCACCCCAGTCCAATCCGTTGGGCGAGGACTTCGACTACGCCAAGGAATTCGCGACCCTGGACGTCGATTCCCTGAAGCGGGACGTCATCGCGGTGATGACGGATTCACAGGATTGGTGGCCCGCCGATTACGGTCACTACGGGCCGCTCTTCATCCGGATGAGCTGGCACGCCGCGGGAACGTACCGGATCGCCGACGGCCGGGGCGGTGGCGGCTCGGGCGCGCAGCGTTTCGCACCCCTGAACAGCTGGCCGGACAATGCGAGCCTCGACAAGGCGCGCCGTCTGCTGTGGCCCGTCAAGCAGAAGTACGGGCAGAAGATCTCATGGGCGGATCTTCTGGTCTTCGCGGGCAACTGCGCCATGGAGTCGATGGGGTTCAAGACCTTCGGGTTCGGCTTCGGACGCCCGGACATCTGGGAGGCCGAGGAGATCTTCTGGGGGCCGGAGGACACCTGGCTCGGAGACGAGCGCTACACCGGCGACCGGGAGCTCACCGGCCCGTTCGGCGCCGTGCAGATGGGCCTGATCTACGTCAACCCGGAAGGCCCCAACGGGAACCCGGATCCGATCGCGGCCGCCCGGGACATCCGGGAGACGTTCGGGCGCATGGCGATGAACGACGAGGAGACGGTGGCGCTCATCGTCGGGGGCCACACCTTCGGCAAGTGCCACGGAGCGGTCTCCCCCGAGTACGTCGGTCCGGAGCCCGAGGCCTGCCCCGTCGAGCAGCAGGGCCTCGGTTGGAGGAACAGCCAGGGCAGCGGCGTGGGCGTCGACACGATCACCAGCGGGCTGGAGGGCGCCTGGACCACCGAGCCGACCAAGTGGGACAACGGCTACCTGGACAACCTGTTCAGGTACGACTGGGAGCTGACGAGGAGCCCGGCCGGTGCGCACCAGTGGACCCCCACCGACGCCTCGGCCCAGGGCACGGTGCCCGACGCCCACGACGCGTCGAAGCGGCACGCTCCCATGATGCTGACGACGGACCTCTCGCTGAAGCTGGATCCGGTCTACGGGCCGATCGCGAAGGGCTTCCACGAGAACCCCGACCGGCTCGCGGACGCGTTCGCCAAGGCCTGGTACAAGCTGCTGCACCGCGACATGGGCCCGCTCTCGCGCTACCTCGGCCCGTGGATCCCCGAAGCCCAGCTGTGGCAGGACCCGGTCCCCGCGGTCGATCACCCGCTGGTAGGGGAGCGGGAGGTCGCCGACCTCAAGGCCCGGATCCTGGACTCGGGGCTGTCCGTCTCCCAACTGGTCGCGACCGCCTGGGCGTCGGCGGCGAGCTTCCGCGGCACCGACAACCGGGGCGGGGCGAACGGGGCGCGGCTCCGGCTCGCGCCGCAGAAGGACTGGGAGGTCAACGCCCGGCCCGAGGTGGCCGAGACGGTGCGGGTCCTCGACGGGATCCGGCAGGACTTCGCCGCCGCGCAGAACGGCGGGGCGAGGGTCTCGCTCGCCGACCTGATCGTCCTGGCCGGGTCCGTGGCCGTCGAGCAGGCGGCGAAGAACGCCGGGCACGAGCTGACGGTCCCGTTCGCCCCGGGGCGCACGGACGCCTCGCAGGAGCAGACCGACGTGGAGTCGTTCGCCGTTCTGGAGCCCCGTGCGGACGGGTTCCGCAACTACCTCCCGGCGGGCGAGAAGCTGTCGCCGGAGACGCTCCTGCTGGACCGGGCGAATCTGTTGACGCTGACGGCGCCCGAGATGACGGTCCTCATCGGCGGCATGCGGGCCCTGAACGCCGGCTTCGGGAAGTCCCCGCACGGAGTGTTCACCGACCGGCCGGAGACGCTGACCAACGACTTCTTCGTCAACCTGTTGGACATGGGTACGGAGTGGAAGGCGTCGGCCGCGGACGAGAACGTCTTCGAGGGCCGGGACCGCTCCACGGGCAAGGTCAAGTGGACCGCCACCGCGGTCGACCTCGTCTTCGGTGCGCACTCCGAGCTCCGGGCGCTGGCGGAGGTGTACGCGTCCGCCGACGCCGGAGCGAGGTTCGTGCGTGACTTCGTGGCGGCGTGGGTCAAGGTCATGAACCTGGACCGGTTCGACCTCGCCTGAGCCCGCGGGCCCGGCCGGCCGGTCCCCACCGGCCGGCCGGGTCGTCCCGGCGGCGCCCTCAGCCCTCCCGGCCGACTGCGTCGACGAGTTCCGCCAGCGCGGCCGCCAGTGCGCCCAGGCCGGGGCCGGCGGGGCCGCCCGGTTCGGTCATGTAGACGTCGCGGCGGATCTCGATCATCAGCGCACCGACCCGGGCGTCCCGGCCGTAGTGTTCCAGCGGCACGTAGGTGCCGGCGAAGGGGCTGTCGAGCCCCGTGCCGCCGAAGCCCGCGAACGCCTTCTCCGCCGCCGCGAGGAGCCCGGCCGGGGTGTGGAAGGGGTCCGTGCCCAGGCAGATCGGCGGGCGGCTGCCGTCGCCGTGGAGTTCGTACGGGAGCGCCCGCGTGGGGTAGGAGTGCACGTCGATGATCACGGCCCGCCCGGCGGCTTCCAGCCGCTCCTGCACGGCCCGCGTCATGGCGTCCGCGTACGGGTGGAACCAGCGCTCGATCAGCGGCCGGCCGTCGAAGTCGTCCGGGCGCAGGCGCTCCCGGTGGGTGGTGCGCGTGTACACCGCCCCCATGCCCGCGGCCAGCATCTCCTCGCGCTCGTCGGGGAACCGCTCGGGGTCGACGACCAGCCGGGACAGCCCGTTGACGAACCGCCACGGCGCGACCGACGCACGGGTGGCGGCCTCGGCGGCGATGTCGGCGGTGTGGGAGTCCGTGATGTGGTCGAGCTCCAGATCGAGCGCCCGGTCGTCCAACACGATGTCGGTACGTACGACCTGCGGTATGACGCGTGAGGAGTGCGGCACGTGCAGGATCACCGGCGAGGTGTCGGCGCCGGCGAGCAGTCGGAAGGGTTCGGGCTCGGGCGAGTGGTTCATGGGCGTTTCCTCGGTGAGACGGGACCGTGCTCGAAAAGCCGGGCGCCCGGCAGGGCGTGACGTGCCCCATCCTCCCCCGGGGGCGGTGGGGGTCAAGTGCCGCCGACGCGCTCCTCCATGGGCGCCGGGGCCGCCGTCGGCCCGGTCCTCGTGGCCTGCGCCAGCAGGCGCAGGGCCGTGTGTGACGGCGAGCCGGCCGGGGCGGTCGCCACGACCAGGATCTGGTCCTCGGAGATCGTCAGCGCCTGCTGGGTGACCGTGAGCGCGCCCACCAGCGGGTGCCGCAGCCGGTGTTCGGCGATGGTGCAGGGACGCACCCGGTGGTCGGCCCACATCGTCGCGAACTCGGGGCTGCGCATGCTGAGTTCCCCGACGAGGGCGACGAGGGCCGCGTCGTCGGGGTGCCGGCCCGCCGCGTAGCGCAAACCGGCCACGACGGCCCGGGCCTTGTCCTCCCAGGTGGCGTACAGCTCCCGGGTGTGGGCGTCGAGGAACATGAGCGAGGCGTTGTTGGGGCGGTCCGCGGGCCGGTCCGGTGCGAGGGGGTCCAGGTGGCCGGCGAACAGGGCGTGGCCCAGGGGGTTCCAGGCCAGGATGTCGGTCCGCCGGCCCGTGACGACGGCCGGCACGTCGGGCATGGAGTCCAGCAGGGCGCGCGTCGCCGGGGCGATCCGCTCCACCGGGGGCCGGCGGGGCGGACGGCGGCGGACGGCGGCGCCCGCCAGGTCGTGCAGGTGCCGGCGCTCGACGTCCTCCAGCCTCAGCGCGCGGGCGAGCGCGTCCAGTACCTCGGGGGAGGCGTTGTGCGCGTGGCCCTGCTCCAGGCGTGCGTAGTACGAGGCGCTGACCCCGGCGAGCAGGGCCAGTTCCTCCCGGCGCAGGCCCTGTACGCGGCGCCTTTCCCCGTACGTGTCGAGGCCGATGTCCTGCGGTCGCAGCCGGGCGCGGCGGGCCTGCAGGAACGCGCCGAGAGAGCTCTGTCCGTCCATGCGCCCAGTATCCGGGGGCGACCGCCCGCCGGCCTCTCCCTGCCGGGGATAGGCAGCGGAGGGTGTGGCTGCTTCCGGCGGGGCCGCCGAGTGTGGTGGCCATGGACACCATCGAACTGGGCGACGTCACCGTCAGCCGGGTCCGCGAGTACCACGGACCCCTCGGCCTCACCCCCCACGGCTTCATCCCCGACAGCAGCACGGACGTCTGGAAGGCGGAATCCGCCTGGCTGGAACCGGAGTTCGTCGACGGCGACCCGCCCGTCGCGAACGCGGCGCTGCAGACCTGGGTGCTGCGCAGCGAGGGCCGCACCATCCTGGTCGACACCGGAGGCGGCAACCACAAGCCGCGCCCCGGCATGCCCTGGGACCGGCAGGAGACCGACTTCCTGGGCAACCTCGCCCGGGCCGGGGTACGGCCCGAGGACGTCGACCTCGTCGTCAACACCCATCTGCACGCGGACCACGTGGGGTGGAACACCCGCCTCGACGGCGACGCATGGGTGCCGACCTTCCCGAACGCCACCTATCTGATCCACCGCGACGACTTCGACTTCTGGAACCCTGCCAACGGCCACACGTCCGTCCTCGGCGACGGCAACGTCGAAGCGTTCGAGGACAGCGTCGCCCCCGTCCACGCGGCGGGCCGGACCCTGCTGTGGGAGGGCGACAGCCACCGGATCGACGCGAACCTGCGGCTGGACCTGGCTGCCGGCCACACCCCCGGTTCGTCCGTGGTCACCCTCGCCTCCGGCACGGACCGGGCGGTGTTCGTCGGGGACCTGCTGCACAGCCCGGTGCAGATCCTCGAACCGGACGCGAACAGCTGCTTCTGCGAGGACGCCGGGCGGGCGCGGGCCTCCCGGCGCCGGCTGCTCGGCTGGGCAGCCGACCGGGGAGGGCTGTTGATCCCGGCGCACTTCGGCGGTCACGGCGCCGCCGAGGTGGCCCGGGACGGCAACCGCTTCGCCATCAAGGGCTGGGCCCCGTTCGACTCGTACGCGCCGGGCGACGAGGGCTGACGGCAGGGCTGACGCGGGCCGCCGGGCGGACGCCGTGCACCCCGGTGTCCGCCCGGGCCGCGTCGACTGCTCATGGCACTAGGGCGCGAGGTCCCGCCTGCCGAGCAGCGCGTACGCGCACGCGAGCCCGAGCGCTCCGACGCCGACGAGGACGCCCAACTGCGGCCAGAGCACCTGGCCCCGGGCCAGTGCGTCGCCCGGCGTGTAGTAGTGGAACGGGCTGACGTACCTCAGCGGCGCCGCCCTCGACCAGGCCAGGGCGATGAAGTTCACGGCGAAGCCGACGGCTCCGATCGCGATCGTCACGCCGACCACCTGGGCCCGCCGGCTGCTCGCGGCCGAGACGGCCAGCGCCGGACCCGCCACGCTGAACGCGAAACCGCACCCCATCACCCCGGCGGCGATCACACCGCTCAGCGGCACGGCCCGGTGGATTCCGGGCGACAGCGCGACTCCGACCGCCACCGCGGCCGTGGCCGCCGCGTTCAGGGCGAGGACGGCGACGCCGAGCGCCGCCGCCCGTTCGGTCAGCAGCCGGTTGCGGCTCACCGGGCGCACCATGACCAGTTCGACGGTCCCGGACTCCACGTCCGCGGCCACCGCGGCCGCGGCCAGCGAGCCGATCGCGGTCAGCTGCATGGCGATCCAGAACGGGTGTATCAGCCCCGCCCCGAGCAGTCCGGGGTAGCTCGCGATCGACACGTCCCCGCCGGATCCGCTGAACGCCCGGAACGCCGACGGAGGTCGCCTGCCGCCCGCGGCGAACAGCTGCCCCGGTGCGATGGTGTCGGCCACCACGACGATGAGCGTCTCGAAGACGACCATGCCGACCACGAGGGCGATCAGCATCCTCCGCCGCCGGTGCAGCGCGAGCCACAGCAGCGGCCACCGCGTGCTCACGGCTCCTCCCGCACGGTGCCGGCGCCGCCCCGGTAGAGGTCCAGGAAGGCCTCGTCCAGCCCCGCCTCCTCGACCGTCACGTCGGCCACGCCCATGGCGAGCAGGCTCCGCAGGGCCCTCACCACCTCGACCGGCGGTACGAGCAGCTCCACCCGGTCCCCCTCCCACCGCGGCTCCCACCGGTCCGCCCGCCCCAGGGGCCGCGGTCCCTTCGCGTCGCCGAAGTCCAGGCGGATCCGCCTGGCCCGCGCCTCCCGGAGGGCCGCGACGCTCTCCACCGTCACCAGCCGCCCCTCCCTGACGATGGCCACCCGCCCACAGGCCCGCTGGACCTCGGGCAGCACGTGGCTCGACAGGAGCACCGTCCGCCCGCCGGCCGCCGCCTCCGCCATCAGCTCGAAGAACGTCTCCTGGACCAGCGGGTCCAGCCCTTCCGTCGGCTCGTCGAGCACGACCAGCCGGGGATCGTGCTGGAGCGCCTGTACGAGCCCCAGCTTCTGCTTCATGCCGCGCGAGTACCCGCCCACCGTGCGCCGCAGCACCGGTTCGGTCAGCCCCAGCCGCTCGCACAGCTCGCCGCGGCTCGGGGCGGGCACGCCCTGGAGGGCGCACAGCAGGTCCAGGGTCTGCGCGCCCGTGAGTTCCGGGTAGAACCGCAGCTCGCCCGGGAGGTAGCCGAGCGCCCCGGCGAGCCGGCGGTGGTCGCGTACGGGGTCGAGGCCGAGCACCCGTGCCTGCCCGGCCGTGGGCCGCAGCAGCCCCGTCAGGCAGCGCAGGGTGGTCGTCTTGCCCGCTCCGTTGGGGCCGAGGAACCCGAACACCTCGCCCTCGTCCACGGTCAGGCTCAGCGCCTCGATCCCGACGACCGGCCCGTACGTCTTGGTCAGACCGCCGAGCTCGATGGCACGCGAATCCACCCGCATACCCCCAGTCTCCGCCCGCGCCCCCGGGCACGCCCCCGCGCGTGCCAGACTCCCCCGGGGCCGGCGAAGATCTCCCGGCACGATCCGGAGCGCGCAGGGGACGAGGGGATTCATGACGGACCACGATCTGTCCGGCTACGAGAAGGGCACGTTCACCCACGGGGGCACCGAACGTCGGATCCTGCGGCGCGGCACCGGGCCCGCCGTGATCGTGATGGCCGAGATACCGGGCATCACGCCGAAGGTGCTGGAGTTCGCGGACCGGGTCGCCGCGATCGGCTGCACGGTCGTGCTCCCGGTGCTGTTCGGCGAGCCCGGCCGCGATCCCCACCCCGATGCGCACGGCCGGACGGCCGCCGCCCGGTACGGGGTCTCGTCGATGCTCAAGGTGTGCGTCAGTCGGGAGTTCACCCTGCTGGCCACGGGGCGTGGCTCCCGGGTCGTGGACTGGCTGCGGGCCCTGGCCGCGCACGAGCACGAGCGGTGCGGCGGCCCGGGCGTCGGAGCCGTGGGCATGTGCCTGACCGGGGGCTTCGCCCTGGCCATGGCCACCGATCCCCGGCTGGTCGCCCCGGTGCTGTCGCAGCCGTCGCTGCCGCTGGCCGTCTCGGCGGGCCGGTCGCGGACGATCGACATCAGCCCGGCGGACCTGGCCGTCGTACGGGGTCGGTGCGAGCGCGAGGGGTTGCAGGTGATGGGGCTGCGGTTCAAGAGCGACAGGTTCGTCCCCGGGGACCGGTTCGCGTTCCTGCGGCGCGAGCTCGGCGAGGCCTTCGTAGCGGTGGAACTGGAGGACGGGGCGGCCAACCCGGAGGCCCTGCTGCCCCCGCACTCGGTGCTGACCGAGCACCTGATCGACGCCCCCGGGGAACCGACCCGGGAGGCGCTGGACCAGGTGCTCGACCTCGTCCGCACCCGGCTGCTGGCCTAAGCCGTCCCTTTCGGATCCTTCCGGTCAGGCATCGAGCCAGATCGGGTTGGTGAAGGCGGCCGGCGGCCCCGGCAGCGGGGGCGCCTGCGCCGGGTGGCGTACCTCCGCTAGGACGTACGCGGCCCGGGCGGGCGTCGTACGCCACTCCAGGGAGGTGGCGCCGGGCGCCGTGAAGGCCGGGCCCTGGTCGGTGACCAGCCGCAGGTCACACCCCTCGGCCCCGGTCACGGACAGCCGTACGAGGACCTCCGCGGCCGGATCGGACGGCCGCAGCCGCTCTCCGATGCCCGCATGGGCACCGCGCGCGGTGACGGCGGTGAAGTCGACGGAGACGGCCGAGGACTCCGCGGCGTAGGCGCGACCGGCCCGCAGGCCCGCCAGGATCGCCGTGCGCGACAGGTCGTCGGCCAGGACGACCGTCTGCGGTCCGCCGACGCGGTCCGGGTCGCGGTGGTAGTCGCTGTGCGCGAGGGCCGGGAGCCGGCGCTCCCCGCGTGCTCCGCGCAAGGTGGCGTCCCAGGAGGCCAGGGACACCTCGTCGTCGGGGGTCCAGGCGCCGTTCCACACCTCCACGGCGTCCGCCTCACCGAAGCCGAACTTCCAGGCGCAACCGATGCAGGTGGCGTGCGGGTGGGCGGGGACGACGAGTCCGCCGGCCTGCCGGACGGCACGGGCGAACCGCTCGAAGCGGCCGTCGCGGGAGCGGTGGCGCCAGTCGACGCGGGACGGCCGGCTCACCGTGGACGAACTCGGCGGTGATCTCGTACGACAGGCCCTGCGGGGCCACGGTGTAGGGGCCGAGCGCGACGTACCAGCGGCCGGGCTCCAGCGGGCCGGGCAGGTAGCCGGGGGTCGCTTCGTCGGCGCGGAGGAAGAACTCGCTGCGGGCGCCCCCGGACCAGCCCCGGAAACCGCGGCCTCCGAGGGCGGTGCCGCGCCGGTCGAACAGGCCGATGTCGAGGGCGTTGCCCGGGGTGCCGGGCGGGGTGGACGGCTTGTCGTAGCGGTAGGAGACGGGTGAACGTCCCCGGGCCTCCAACCCCGCCGGCGTTTGAGGCGCGGGGTCCGGGGCGGAGCCCCGGGGGAACGGTGGAAGGGCGGGGCGGGAACGGCCCCGCGCAGCGGCTACTCCCAGTCGTCCCACGGGGGGTCCATCTCGTCGTCGAACGGCGGCGGCTCCTCCTCCTCATCGTGCGGGGCCGCAGGCCGAGAGCGCGCCACGGACTCCGCCTCCGGCGGCCCGCCCGGCGCCGGGACCGCGGCGTTCGCCCCGGCCAGAGTGTCCAGCACGCCCTCGGCGTACTTCGCGAGCTTCGCCTCGCCGACCCCGCCGATCGTGCCCAGCTCCTCCACCGTGCCGGGCACCCGCGTCGCGATCTCCCGCAGCGTCGCGTCGTGGAAGACGACGTACGCCGGCACGCCCTGTTCCTTCGCCGTCGCGGCCCGCCAGGCGCGCAGCGCCTCGAAGACCGGGACCGCCGCGGTCGGCAGGTCGACCGGTACGCGGGAGCCCTTCGCCTTGCGCGACCCGGCTTCCTTCCGGGAGGAAGCGGCGGCCGCCGCCGTCTCCTTGCGCATGGTGACCTTGCGCCGCCCGCCCAGCACTTCGCCGCTGTCGTCCGTGAGGACGAGCGTGCCGTAGTCGCCCTCCACCGCCAGCAGCCGCAGCGCCAGCAACTGCCGCACGACCCCGCGCCACTCCGCGGTGCCGAGGTCCGCCCCGACTCCGAACACGGACAGCGCGTCGTGGTCGAACTGGATGACCTTGGCCGTCTTCTTGCCCTGGAGGATGTCGATGATCTGGCCCGCGCCGAACTTCTGGCGCCGCTCCTTCGCCAGCCGCCACACCGTCGACAGCAGCTTCTGCGCGGCGACCGTGCCGTCCCAGGACTCGGCCGGCGTCAGGCAGGTGTCGCAGTTCCCGCAGGGGCCGCCCAGCTGCCCGAAGTACTCCAGGAGTCGTTCCCGACGGCAGTCGACCGTCTCGCACAGCGCGAGCATGGCGTCCAGGTGCATGGCCAGCGACCGGCGGTGCGCCTCGTTGCCCTCGGAGCCGTCGATCATCTTGCGCTGCTGGACCACGTCCTGGAGGCCGTACGCCAGCCATGCCGTGGCCGGCTCGCCGTCGCGGCCCGCGCGGCCGGTCTCCTGGTAGTAGCCCTCGACCGACTTCGGCAGGTCCAGGTGGGCCACGAAGCGCACGTCCGGCTTGTCGATGCCCATGCCGAAGGCGATCGTGGCCACGACCACGACCCCGTCCTCGCGCAGGAAGCGCGACTGGTTCGCGGCGCGGGCCCGGCCGTCCATCCCGGCGTGGTACGGCACGGCGTCGATGCCCTGCTCGGCCAGGAAGGCCGCCGTCTTCTCCACCGAGGCCCGCGAGAGGCAGTAGACGACTCCGGCGTCCCCGTCGTGCTCGGTCCGGATCAGCTCCAGCAACTGCTTGAGCGGGTTGTTCTTGGCGACGATGCGGTACTGGATGTTCGGCCGGTCGAAGCTGGCGACGAAGTGCCGGGCGTCCTCCAGGCCGAGCCGCGACGCGATCTCCGCGTGCGTGGCCTCGGTGGCCGTCGCGGTCAGCGCGATCCTCGGCACCTTCGGCCAACGCTCGTGCAGCATGGACAGCGCGAGGTAGTCGGGCCGGAAGTCGTGGCCCCACTGGGCGACGCAGTGCGCCTCGTCGATGGCGAAGAGCGCCACCTTGCCGCGGTCGAGCAGCCGCTGGGTGCCCTCCATGCGCAGCCGCTCGGGCGCCAGGTAGAGCAGGTCCAGTTCGTCGGCGAGGAAGGCCTGCTCGACGGCCTGCCGCTCGTACTGGTCCTGCGTCGAGTTGAGGAATCCGGCCCGCACGCCGAGGGCGGTGAGCGCGTCCACCTGGTCCTGCATCAGCGCGATGAGCGGCGAGACCACGACGCCCGTGCCCTCTCTGACGAGCGCCGGGATCTGGTAGCACAGCGACTTGCCACCGCCGGTCGGCATGAGCACGAGGGCGTCGCCGCCACCGATCACCTGCTCGATGATCTCCTGCTGCTCGCCGCGGAAGGAGTCGTATCCGAAGACGCGGTGGAGCACACGCAGAGCATCGGAGATCTCGGGGGACGCGTCCGGAAGGGCCATTCGAGAAGCCTAGCGGCACCGGCCGACACACCCGTCCCGTCCGCCTCGTCCTGTGGACGACGCGGACACCGGCCTTCGGTGCCTGTCAAGTGACGAATTGCCGGGGCTACGACTCGGCCCCTCCCCCGGGCACGGTGGAAACCGGCCTTCCGCGCACCGCGGGAGGAGCGATCGGCAACGAGACCGGGACCGGATCGGAGGCAGCATGTACCCCCGTGCAGGGGTCTTCGTGACCCGCCGCCCCCGGCTCGTCCTCCTCGCCGCGCTCGTCTTCCTTGTGCTGTCCGTCGTGTTCGGCGCCTCGTCGGCGGGCCGGCTGAAGACGCAGGGGTACGACGATCCGCGCTCCGAGTCCAGCCGGGCCGCCCGGGTGGCGGCCGAGCACCCGGGAGCCTCGCCCAACCTGGTCGTCGTCGCGCGGACGCGCGGCGGCTACGTGGACGATCCGGCGACGCGGCGCGCGGGCGAGGCCCTGACCCGGCGCCTGGCCGGCCTGCCGCACGTGAGCGCGGTGAGCTCGTACTGGACGAACGGCGACGCGGCGACGCTGCGCGGCCGGGACGGCCACTCGGCCATGATCGTCGCGCACGTGGACGGCGACGGGCAGCGGCTCGCGGAGCGGGCCCGGAACCTGAGCGAGGAGCTGAGCACCCCCGCGGACGCCCCGGCCGGCGCCCCGGAGGGGTCCGCGACGGGTCTGGCGGTGCACGTGGGCGGTTCCGCGCTGGTCGACGCCGAACTCCAGGACATCGCGGAGTCCGACCTGAAGCGGGCCGAGTCCGTGGTCCTGCCGGGCACCCTGGTCCTGCTGGTCCTGGTGTTCGGCAGTGTCGTGGCCGCGGCGCTGCCGCTGCTGATCGGTCTCCTGGCCATCGCCGGGACGCTGCTCGTGCTGAGCGCCCTCGCCGCCGTCACCGACGTCTCGGTGTTCGCGCTGAACCTCACGACCGCGCTCGGTCTGGGGCTCGGCATCGACTACGGACTGCTGATCGTCTCGCGGTTCCGAGAGGAGCTCGCAGCCGGATACCGCCCGCGCAATGCCGCCGTACGCACCGTGCGCACCGCGGGCCACACGATCCTCTTCAGCGCGGCGACCGTCTCGGCGGCGCTCGCGACCCTTCTGGTGTTCCCTCCCTACTTCCTGCGCTCCTTCGCGTACGCGGGCATCGCCGTGGTGGCGATCGCGGCCGTGAGCGCCGTGACCGTCCTGCCCGCTCTGCTCACGCTGCTCGGGAAGCGGGTGAACGCCTGGCCCGTGCCGTGGCGCCGCCGGACGCACACGGGTTCCCGCTCCCGCTTCTGGGAGGGACTGGCACGGATCGTCGTACGTCGCCCGATGGCCGCGGCGCTGCCGGTGATCGGACTGCTCGCGCTGCTGGCCGGCCCGTTCGCGCACGCCGGTTTCGCCACCCCGGACGACCGGGCGCTGCCGCCGAGCGCGGCGGGCCGTCGGACGGGGGACCTGGTGCGGGAGGAGTTCGACCTGAAGGGTCCCGGCGCGCTGACCATCGTCATGACGGGCACGGCGTCCCCGCGGGCGCGGGCGGAGTACGCCCACCGGCTGGCCGCCCTCCCGCAGGTCGCGCAGGTCACGGGGCCCGTCGGCGAGGGCCCGGCCCGCTTCTCCGTGGTACCGCGGGTCGATCCGCAGTCGCACGCCGCCCAGCGGCTCGTGCGCGAGGTCCGGGGGACCGCGGTCCCGGCGGGCACCGAGGTGCTGGTCGGCGGACCGAGTGCCGTACTGGTCGACGCCAAGGCCACGGTGGGGCACCGGCTGCCGCTGGCGCTCTCCGTGATCACGTTGACCACCTTCGCACTGCTGCTCGGATTCACCCGCAGTCTGCTGCTGCCCCTGAAGGCGATCGCGTTGAACGCCCTGAGCCTCACGGCCGTCCTCGGCGCCATGGTGTGGGTCTTCCAGACGGGCCATCTGAGCGGGCTGCTCGGATTCACGCCCGGCCCCCTCAGCACGACCATGCCGGTGCTGCTGTTCTGCATCGTCTTCGGACTGTCGGTGGACTACGAGGTCTTCGTCCTCGCCCGCATCAAGGAGGCCCACGACGCCGGTCAGGACGACACCCACGCGATCGTCACGGGCATCGCCCGCACGGGCGGCATCGTCACCACCGCCGGCGCCCTGCTCGCCTTCACCCTGCTGGGCTTCGGCACCTCCCGGGTCTCCCTCCTCCAGTTCTTCGGGATCGGTGCGGCCCTGGGCGTCCTGCTCGACGCCACGCTCGTACGGGGCGTCCTCGTACCGGCGCTGATGCGCCTGGCGGGCGGCCTGAACTGGTGGGCGCCGAGGCCGCTGCGGCGGAGCCTCCCCAAGCCCGCCCCACGACCTCCCCCCGGCACCTCCGGGAGGTGCCCGCCGGCCCGGAACCGGGCCCCGGTCCGCACCCCGCTCTGCACCCGGACCCCCGCGCGCCGCTGACCGCCGGCCCGCACCCGCGAAGAAGTCCCCACCCCGTCCCCGAAGGCACCCCGCACAGCGAAGGAAGAACCGTCATGAACGAGATCGCCATCACCGGACTCGGCTGCCGCTTCCCCGGAGCCCCCGACGTCAACGGCTACTGGAAGCTCCTGATGAGCGGGGAGCGGCAGTTCTCCGCGGTCCCGGCGGACCGCTGGAACCACGGGACCTTCCACGAACCCGGCAACCCTTCGGCGCCCAACGCCGCCTACACCGACCGGGTCGCCTTCCTGGACGGCGTGGACCGCTTCGACGCCGAGCACTACGGAGTGCCTCCCGCGCGCGCCCGGGCCATGGACCCGCAGCACCGGCTGATGCTCGACGTCACCCGCGAGGCCCTCGACGACGCGGGGCTGGGCCGCGGGGACTTCGACCGGGAGAACACCGGGGTCTTCTTCGGGCTGTCGGTGTCCGACTACAAGGACCTGATGACGGCACCGGTACGGGCCATCGCCCTGGCCGAGGAATCCCGCCGCGCGGACGACCCGGACGACCCGGACGGCATCGACGCCGTCAAGGAGCGGGCCGCACGGCTCGGCTCCGTCCAGAGCTTCACCCTCCCCGGCAGCCTCCTCAACATGGCGTCCGGCGCCGTCAGCCGCCACTTCGACCTGGGCGGCCCCAGCTTCGCGGTCGACGCCGCCTGTTCCGGCTCGCTGGTCGCCCTCGACCAGGCCATCGCCCACCTGCGGCAGGGCACCTGCACGATCGCCGTCGTCGGCGGGGTGTACCTCAACCTGACCCCCGACGGTCTGATCGGCTTCTCCAAGCTCCGCGCCCTGTCCGCGGCCGGGGTGTGCCGCCCGTTCGACGAGGGCGCCGACGGCTTCGTCCTCGGCGAGGGGGCCGGGGTCGTCGTCATCCGGCCGCTGGCCGACGCGCTCGCCGACGGCGACCGCGTGTACGCGGTGATCAAGGGCATCGGCTCGGCCAACGACGGCGCCTCCCCCGGGCCTCTGGTTCCCACCGCCGAGGGCCAGCTGCGCGCCATGCGCCGTGCCTACGACGACGCCGGTGTCGCCCCCTCCTCCGTGGGCTTCCTGGAGGCCCACGGCACCGGCACCGCCGCGGGCGACCGCGCCGAGACGGAGGCGCTGCGCCGGCTCCGCACCGAGTGGCCGGACGACGACCCCTCGCTGTGCTACCTCGGCGCGGGCAAGGCCCTCATCGGGCACTCCCTGTCCGCCGCGGGCGTCGCCGGGCTGATCAAGACGGCCCTGGTCGTCCACCACCGCACGATCGTGCCCCAGCCGCACACCGAGCCCCACCCGGACCTGGCCGTCTCCGCCGCGGGCCTGCGCATCGCCGACACCGCCCGGCCCTGGCCGGACCGGCTCGCCCCGCGGCGGGCCGCCGTCAGCTCCTTCGGCTTCGGCGGCACCAACGTCCACGTGGTGTTGGAGGAGGCTCCGTCGGCCCCGGCCGCTCCCCCGGTACGGAGCGAGGGCCCCGCACCCCGACTCGTACTGCTCTCGGCCGGCAGTCCCCGGCAGCTGGACCGGCACATCGGCGAGGTGCTGGACCACCTGGACGCGCTCGACCCGGCGGACCGCCCACCGCTCGCGGCACTGGCGTACACGCTGGGCTCGCGCCGGCCGCTGAAGTCACGGCTCGCGATCGTGGCCGCCGACACGGAGGGGTTCACCGAGCGGCTGCGCGAGGCACGCGAACAGCTCGTCGAAGGCGTGAGGGGCGACCTCGGGGACGGCGCCTTCGCCGCCGACGCCCCGCTGCCGGCCGAGCAGCGCCGGATCGCCTTCCTCTTCCCCGGGCAGGGCAGCCAGGAGCCGGGGATGATGGCGGACCTCCACGAGCGGTTCGCCGGCTTCCGGACGACCGTCGGCGTCCTGAGCGCCGTGGCGCGCCGGGACACCGGCGTCGACATCGCGGATCTGCTGTACGGCGGTGCCGCGGCCGGCCGCGACCCCGAGGAGCTCCGGCGGCGGATCACCGCCACCGAGGTGTGCCAGCCACTGCTCGGCACCGTCCAGATCGCCACCACCCGGCTGCTCGCCGACTGCGGGGTCGCTCCGGACCTCACCCTGGGGCACAGCGTCGGGGAGTTCGCCGCGGCCGCGGCCGCCGGAGCGCTCACCGACGAGGACGCCGTACGGCTGCTGGTGCACCGCGGGGCCGCTCTGCGGCCGGTCGAGACGGGTCTACGGGGCGGGATGCTCGCCGTGCAGAGCGACAAGGAGACCTGCCGTCGATTGATCGACGGCATCGACGACGTGTGGCTCGCCTGCTTCAACCAGCCCCGGCAGGTCGTGGTCAGCGGCACGCCCCGGGGGCTCGCCGCGCTGCGGGAGGCCTGCGCGGCCGCCGGGGTCGTCACGGCGATGCTCGAAGTGTCCAACGCCTTCCACTCGCCGCGGCTGGCGTCCGCCGAGGAGAGCATGCGCGCGGACCTCGCCGGCCGCCGCGTCAACAGCCCCGTGCTGCCGTTCGTCTCGTCGGTGAACGCCGCGGTCTGCACCGACCCCGGCCGGCTGCGCGAGCTGTGGGTCCGACACGCGTCCACGCCGGTGCACTTCTCCGACGCGGTGGGCACGGCGTACGAGCAGGGGGCCCGGGTCTTCGTCCAGGTGACCGGCGGCGGCTCGCTGCTCACCTCGGTCCGCCGCAACCTCGCCGGCCACGGGGACGTCCACCTCGTGCCCGTCACGGCGGCGGAGCCGGACGCCGGCCGCGCCTTCGTCCTGGCCCTGGCCCGGCTCGCGGTCCTGGGCGCCCCGGTCGACCCGCGCGCGCTGGTTCCGCGGGAGGACCGCCGTCTGCTGGACCTGCCGGTGGCGAAGCTCGACGCACGGTCGTACTGGGTGACGGACCGCCGCCCGGCGGAACCGACCACCCCCGAGGAACCGACCACGACCCCGCGCCACCTGCAACAGCCTCCCGAAGCCCAGGCTCCGTCCCATGCCCACGCCCAGGCCGAGGCCCAGCCCCAGGCCCCTGCCCCTGCCCCTGCCCCTGCCCAGGCTGCGGCCCAAGCCCGCGCCGAGGCGCAGGTCCAGCCCCCGGCTCCGGCCGCGGCTCCGGCTCCGGACCCGGCTCTGGCTCCCGCTTCTCCCCCGGCACCGGAACCGGCGTGGCCGCAGGCCGAACCGCCGGTCGGGGGGCTCGACGAGGTCACCGAGACCGTGCTTGGTCACGTGGCCCGGATCAGCGCGTACCCGGTGAGCCGTCTGCGCGCCGACCAGCTGCTGATCGACGACCTCGGCTTCGACTCGCTGATGCTGACCGACCTGTTCACCTCCCTCAAACGGCAGTGGCCCCGCTGGCGGTTCGACGAGCGGGTGGCCGACCGGCCGACCGCCGGCCGGATCTCCGCACTGATCGCCACCGGCTCCGCCGACACCGCACCGGCCGCCGAACCGGTCCCCGCGCCCGCCCCCGTCCCCGTGCCGGGACAGCGTGCCGAGTACGAGGGCGCGGGCGAGGCCCCACCCCCACTGCCCGAGGAGCACACCCGGATCGAGTGCTTCCCGGAGGTCACCGAACACGGCCTGCGGGTCGCCGCGCTCGGCGGGCTCGGGCCGGCCAATCCGTACTTCCTCGTCCACGAGGGAGGCCTGACCGACACCACCGTCGTCGACGGCCGCGAGCTCCTCTCCTTCGCCGGCTACAACTACCTCGGCATGGCCACGCACCCCCGGGTGACGGAGGCCGCCAAGGAGGCGATCGAGCGCTACGGCACCTCGGCGTCGGCCAGCCGGCTGCTGTCCGGCACCCGTCCCCTCCACCTCGAACTCGACGCGGAACTCGCCGACCTGCTCGGATGCGAGGACGCGCTCTCGCTGGCCAACGGGCACGCCACCAACGTCACCGTGATCGGGCATCTCGTCGGACCGGGCGACCTGGTCGTCCACGACTCCCTCGCCCACGACAGCATCCTTCAGGGCTGCCGGCTCTCCGGTGCGACCCGGCGGCCGTTCCCGCACAACGACGCGGCGGCCCTCGACGCCATCCTCACGCAGGTCCGCGACCAGTACCGGCGGGTCCTCGTCGTCGTCGAGGGCGTGTACAGCATGGACGGCGACATCGCCGACCTGCCCGCGATCGTCGAGGTCAAGCGCCGGCACGGGGCGCTGCTGATGATCGACGAGGCGCACAGCATCGGAACGACCGGTGCGACCGGGCGCGGCGTCGGCGAGCACTTCGGCATCGACCGCGGGGCCGTGGAACTCTGGTCGGGCACCCTCTCGAAGGCCTTCGCGAGCTGCGGCGGCTACGTCGCCGGGAGCAGGGCGGTCGTCGAGTACCTGCGCTACACCGTTCCGGGATTCGTCTTCAGCGCGGGGACGACCCCGGCCGACACCGCCGCCTCGCTGACCGCCCTGCGGGTGCTGCGGGCCGAGCCGGAGCGGGTGGCGCGGCTGGCGGAGAACGCCGCGCTGTTCGTCGGCCTGGCACGCGCCGAGGGCGTCGACACCGGGGAGAGCCACGGCACGGCGATCGTCCCGTGCATCGTCGGTGACTCGGTGAAGACCCTGCGGCTCGCGGACGCCATGTTCCGGCAGGGTGTCAGCGTCAACCCGATCCTGTATCCGGCCGTACCGGAGGAGAAGGCCCGGCTGCGCTTCTTCGTCACCTGTGAGCACACGCCCGACCAGATCCGCCGTACGGTCACCGCGCTGGCGCGGGAGCTGCGGCACCTGGACACGGCTGCGGCGGCGGCAGCGGCATGAGCCCCGTCGACGGGGCAGCGGGAGCCTTCCCGCCGATCGTGCCGGGCAGCGTCCACCGATGGGGCGGAGCCGCCCTGATCGTGGCCCGGCGCACCGGCCCGCACGAGACCCCGGCGCCCTCCCCCGGCCTCTCACCCGGCCTCTCACCGGCCGAACGGCGGGTGGTCGGAGCGCTCCCGGCCTGGCGGCGGGCCGAATGGCTGGCCGGTCGGGTGCTCGCCAAGCGCCTGGTCGGCGAGGCCCTCGCCGCGCCGGAGCACGAGGTGGAGATCCTCCCGCGGGACGACGGCAGCCCGTACGCGGTCGTCGGCGGCGCCCCGGTGCCCGCGCTGAACGTCTCCATCAGCCACACCGGCCGTCACGTGGCCGCCGCGCTCGCTCCGGAGCCGGTCGGGGTGGACCTGTGCGAGACGGGCTCGGCCGCGGCCGTACGCCGTGTCGCGGACCACGCGTTCTCACCCGGGGAGCTCACCCTCATCGGTGCGGACCGGGCCGAGGCCCTGGCAGGCGCCTGGGCGCTGAAGGAGGCCGCGGTCAAGGCCGACCGGAGCGGCGTCTTCGGCTCGGCTCCGCGCGCGGTCGCGCTCCTCGGCCTGGCGCCGCCCCGGCTGGGCGGACGGCGCCGCGCGATGGTGTGGCGGGCGGGCGGCGCGCTGCTCGCCCTCGTCCTCGCGCGACCGTGCCGGCACTGCGTTGGTGCTCCCTGCCCGGCTGGATCATGCTTGTCAGTGGAGCCCCTCGCCGTGCGGGGTGCCGTCGGACATCGGCAAGGGAACTAGCGAGGGCGAGATGAGCGGCGATGGAGCAAACTCCCACCTCCCCCGGTGAGCGGCCGCAGGTCGCGCTGGACGCATGGGCCTTCGACCAGTCCCCCTGCTTCCTCGCGATCTTCGATGCCGATCTGAGGCTGCTGCGCGCGAACCGCGGGATGGAGCGCACCCTGTCGCTCACGGAGGCCGAGATGCGCGGGCGGAGGCTGCCGGAGATCGCGCCGGACCCGGTGAGCGACGAGACCGAGCGGAGGATGCGCCTGGTGCTGGAGACGGGTGAGCCGCAGCACCTGGACGCCTTCGTCCGTCCTCCGGGGGCGAGCCCGGAGCACGGCTGGACGACCTCTCTGTCCCCGGTGCGGGACCCTGACGGCCGGGTGCGCGCCGTGGGCCTGTCCGCGCACGACAAGACCTCCATGGAGGACGATCACCGGCAGCACCTGCTGATGCCCGACGTGGCCGGCGCCCCCATCGGCACGACCCTGGACAGCACCCGTACCGCTCAGGAACTGGCGGACGTGGCGGTGCCCAGGCTCGCGGACCTGGCCGTCGTCGACCTGCTGGAGCCGCCGCCGCGCGGCGACGACGCGTCCCGGGGCCGTTCGACGGGTCCCGTCACCGTGTCGCGCACCGCCGTACGGTCGGTGCTCGCGGGGAGCCCGGAGGCTCGGATCGGGGTCGGGGCGCAGGCCGTCTATCCGCCGCTGTCGCCGCCCGCCGAGTGTCTGGCCGCGGGTCGCGGCGCCGTGTACGCGGGCACGGACCCGGCCGTGGCCCGGTGGCTGGCCCAGGACTCTTCGGCCTCCTGGATCGGCGAGTACGGTGCCCACGCGCTGATGCTGGTGCCGCTGCGGGCCGACGGCGTCACGATCGGTCTGGCCGTCTTCAGCCGTCACGAGCGTCAGGAGCCGTTCCAGCCGGCGGACCTGCTGCTGGCCGAGGAGCTCACGGCCAAGGCGGCGATCAGCATCCACAAGGCCCGCCGGTACACCCGTGAGCACACCAGCACCATGACCCTCCAGCGCAGTCTGCTGCCGCACACGCTGCCCGATCAGGCGGCGCTGGAGATCGCCTCCCGCTATCTGCCCGCGGGCGCCGAGGCGGGGGTGGGCGGCGACTGGTTCGACGTGATCCCGCTGTCCGGCGCGCGGGTGGCCCTGGTGGTCGGCGACGTCGTCGGCCACGGCATCCGCGCCTCCGCCACGATGGGCCGGGTGCGTACGGCGGTGCGCACGCTGGCCGATGTCGACCTGCCGCCCGACGAGCTGCTCACGCACCTCGACGACCTGATCATCCACCTGTCCGCCGACGAGGCCGACCAGGAGGGCGACGGGGAGGCCGCGGGGGGCATCGGCACCACCTGCCTGTACGTGGTCTACGACCCGGTCACCCGCGGCTGCACCGTCGCCCGGGCCGGTCACCCGCCGCCCGCCGTGGTCTACCCGGACGGCTCCGCGCACCTGCTCGACGTACCGGCGGGGCCGCCGCTGGGTCTGGGCGGCCTGCCCTTCGAGACCGTCGAGGTCGAGCTGCCCGAGGGCAGTGTGCTCGCCCTGTACACCGACGGCCTGCTCCAGGCCCGCGACCACGACATCGACGAGGCCCTGAACACCATGCTGGCGGCGCTCGTCCGACCGGCGTCCACCCTGGACACGGTGTGCGACCGGGTGCTGACGGCTCTGCTGACCCACCGGCCCGATGACGACGTGGCCCTGCTCGTCGCCCGGACCCGGGCCCTGCACGCCGACCAGGTCGTCGTGTGGGACCTGTCCTCCGACCCGTCCGTCGTCGCCGAGGCCCGTCGCAAGACCACGGAGCAGTTGACGGCCTGGGGGCTGGAGGAGGCCTCGTTCGTCACCGAGCTCGTGGTGAGCGAACTGGTCACCAATGCCATCCGGTACGGCGCGCCGCCGGTCCAGCTGCGGTTGATCCACGACAAGTCCACGCTGATCTGCGAAGTCTCCGACACGAGCAGTACCGCCCCGCACATGCGGCGGGCGCGGATCTTCGACGAGGGCGGCCGGGGCCTGCTGCTGGTCGCGCAGCTCGCCCAGCGCTGGGGGACGCGGCACACGCCCGTCGGCAAGACCATCTGGGCGGAGCAGTCCCTCGTCGACTTCGGGTCCCTGTGACACCGCTGTGACAGTCGGCGGACACCGCCATGAACTCCGACGAACAAGCTCTTTAACAGGGACATACAACGACATTCGGGATATGTCCCCTGCTGACAAGGGTGTGAGCAGTGATGACCGAACCGATTCGTCGGAGGAAATCCCATGAGCCTCACACTCGCCGCTCCCCAGGTCGAAGCCACCGCCACCGCGCTGGCCCCGCGTGAGCAGGAGGCACTGCGTCACATCGCCGCCGGGTGCACCTACCTGCAGACGGCCCGCCTCATGGGACTCTCCAAGCACACGGTCGACGCCTACCTGCGCCGCATCCGGGCCAAGCTGGGCATCAACACCACGGCGGAGATGACCCGTCTGGCCATCGCACTGGGGCTGTGACTCCCGGGCGACACGCATCCCCGCAGTACGGCGGGAAGGGGGGGCGGGGTGGGAACAGGGGGAAGGGCGGAACCGGGGGAAAGGGCGCGGGACCGGGGGAAAGGGCGGGAAGGGCGGCAGGGCCTACCAGCGCCGGGCGTACGGGTCGGGGAAGACCGGCCGGGCCCAGGCGGGAGGCTCCGGAGGCGGCGCCGAACTCGCCGCGACGGTGCGCTTGACGGCCCCGTTCGCGGTCCCGGTGGCCGCGCGCAGGGCCGCCACGAATTCCAGGCAGGAGCCGTACCGGTCCTCGGGGATCTTCGCGAGGGCCTTCCCCAGCACTGCGTCGGCAGCGGGAGCGATGTCCGGCCGCCTCTCGGTCACGGGAGGCGGCTGGTCGTATTGGTGCGCCCAGAGCAGGGCGACGTCCTCGTCGCGCTCGAAGGGGGGCCCTCCGGCGAGGGATTCGTAGACCACGCAGGCGAGGCTGTACAGATCGCACCGGCCGTCCACGGGACGGCCGGTGATCTGTTCCGGGGCCATGTAGTCGAGGGTCCCGACGAACTCGCCGGCGGTGGTGAACCCCGTGAGCGAGAGCGCCTTCTTCGTCAGCCCGAAGTCCGTGAGGTAGATGTGCTCGGGGTGGTCGCTGTCGGTCCCCGCGGCGACCAGGATGTTCGCGGGCTTGACGTCCCGGTGGACCAGGTCGTGTTCGTGGGCCGCGTCCAGGGCGGACGCCACCTGGGCGGCGATGCGCAGGGCGGTCGTCACGGGGAGCGGGCCCTCCCGGTCCAGCAGGCCCCGCAGGTCCAGCCCGGAGACGTACCGCATGGCGATGTACAGGACGCCTTCGGTCTCACCGGCCTCGAAGATCGGCACGATGTGCGGGTGGTCGATCTTCGCTGCCACCCGTGATTCGTGGGTGAAGCGGCGTCGGAAGGTTTCGTCGCGGGCCCGCTCCGGGGCGATCAGCTTGAGCGCGACCATCCGGTCCAGGCGCAGGTCCTTGGCGCGGTAGACGACGGCCATGCCGCCGCGGCCGATCATGCGCTCGATCCGGTAGCCCGCGATCTGCCGGCCGATCAGGCCGGAGGCCCGGCCCGAGTACGCGCTCAGGTTCGCTGCCGTGCCCATCGGGGGCCGCCCCCTTCACCGGGCCGGCCCGACGACGGACGCCGCGGGCCGCACTGCCATACCGTGAATTCTATCGAGCGATGCATGCGAGTGCCTTTACGAGAGGGCTCCAGGGGTCCCGATGTGGAGGAGGTCGGGACCCCTGGAGCCGTGTGCCGCCGGTCGCGCCGGCCTGATGGTGGAGGTACGGGCGGTGTCAGCCTTCGCCCCCGTCGCCGCCGCGGCCGCCGAAGCCGCTGGTCTCGCAGCCGACGCCGACGCAGAGGCCGCCGTCGCCGCCCCAGCCGCCCTTGCCGCCGTCGCCCCCGGCGGGCGCGGCCCCGCCGTTGCCGCCGTTGCCCCCGTTGACGCTGCCGCTGCACAGTCCGACGCAGACGCCGCCCTTGCCGCCGTTCGTGCCGTCGGAGCCGATTCCGCCGGTGGTGCCGTTGCCTCCGTTGGCGCTGCCGTTGCAGAGCCCGGCGCAGACGCCGCCGCTGTGGCCGCTGGTGCCGTTGACCGTTCCGTTGCAGCTGCCGGCGCACACCTTGTCACCGACGCGGACGCTGCCGTTGCCCACCTTGACCCCGCCGAGCGCTGCCGCGCCGCTGCCGAGCCGGTTCCCGCCGATCCGGCCGTCTCCGCTGCCGGACGAGGTGCCGTGGTGCTGGACCACGGCCGTGGGGACCGGCGCCGCCGTGGCCGCGGGAACCATCGCACCGGCTCCGACGAGAGCCGCAGAGACGACGAGACCGATACGGAACTTGGAAGTGCGCACACGCATGACATTCTCCTAGGCCAGAGATCGAATTCCGTGACGCGGTTCCGCTGGTTCGCTTTCCGCGCCGATTGACGAATGGGGCCGGGTCACAGGCAGAAGGGGAGTCCGCCTGCCATCAGGGAGCACCAGTCACCGGCGAGGTAGTCCTTCTTCCAGTCGTCGAGCTGCTGCTCGGAGATCTTGTACTTCTTGGCGATCTTCTCCTTCATCCCGTCCGAGTCGTCGGCGACCATGAGCATCACGATGCGCACCTTGTCGACCGCGTTCAGCTCCGACTTCGACTTGTCGGGAAGGTCCTCGAACCGGAAGCAACCCACGCCACCGGGCTTGCCGGGCTCACCCGGCTGACCGGGCTGACCGCCGCTGCCGCCTTCTCCGCCCTTGCCGCCTTCTCCGCCCGCTCCGCCCAGAACGCAGTGGGAGGGCGAGGAGCTGATGCCTGCGGTGGTGTGGGACTGCGACGCTTGCGCGGCGCACGCCGTACCGGTGACCAGAGCCAGAGAGGCCGCCGCCAGGATGAGCGGGCGCTGCCAGGGACTCGTGAACATGAGGGTTCTCCTCTTCCGTGAACACGGATTTCGCTGCGTGTCTGTCTGTGGGGGGGGTGAGGGGGTGGAGGCCCGAGGGCCTCCACCCCGTGAATCAGGTGCTCAGGTGATCAGGTCGTGCACCGGGGTCAGAAGAGGCTGCCGCCGCCGGCCCCACCGGCTCCGCCGAGGCCACCGAAGATGCCGCCGAAGCCGCCCTTGCCGCCCTTGCCGCCGTTGCCGCCCTGGAGGATGCCGAAGCCACCCTTGCCGCCGTTGCCGCCGTCGCCGCCCTTGAGGAGGCCGCTGCCACCGCCACCGCCGTTGCCGGCGTTGCCGCCGAAGATGCCGGTACCACCGTCACCGCCGTTGCCGCCCTTGCCGCCGATCACGCCGTCGCCGCCGCCACCGCCGCCACCGCCGCCGCCACCGGAGAGGATGCCGTCGCCGCCCTTGCCACCGTTGCCGCCGGCGCCGCCGACGCCGAAGACGCTGCCGCCACCGGAGCCACCGGAGCCACCACCGCCGCCGACCAGGCCGCCGCCGCCGGCGCCGCCGTCCCCTCCGGCGCCTCCGCCGTTCGGGAGGGCAGTGACCGTATGGGTCGGCAGGGGAGCCGCACTGGCCATGGAGGCCGGGACCAGGATCGCTCCCGTGGCCATCGTGGCCGAGGCGATCAGCGTCGCGAGCCGGAATCCCTTGCGGTGGGGGCGGACAACGTTGTTGGTCTGAATCTTGCGGTTCATGACTTTCTCCTACTTGTTCGGTGCGGTGACTCATTTCGTTTCCGGATTTCCGTTCCGGTGAGGCCCGCACCACAAGTAAGCCGCGATCGGCACATCCGGGTCATGTTCCGGAAAGTCGGGACTTGACACACCCGAAGACACCGGGTAAAAACGCGGCCCGCACTGAGTAGGCGTACTCAGGCGTGGGGGCTCCGCCCGTCCGGATACTGGCTGCCGGACGATCAGGGGGAGAACGTGGAACGACGCAGGTCGAAGCTCGAACTGTGGGTGCCCGGGGGCTACTTGGCCGTGGTGCTCGGGCTCCAGGTGTGGGTGGAGGTGCTGAGCCGGACCGGGGACGCGGGGTTCGCCGGGATGTGGCCGCTCCTGGCGACCGCCCCGTTCAGCCTCCTGCCCCTGTTCGTCTCGATGCCGGGCGCGGGAGATCCCTTGGAGCAGACCCCCGTGCCCGTCCCCATGGGCTCTCGGCCGCCCGAGCCGCTGCCCGTGGACCCGGCGGCCCCGCCCCTGCCTCCGACCGACTGGCAGGCGGATCAGCCCGTGGGGCTCGATCCGTGGGCGGGGTTCGGGTTCTACGGGGTGCTCCTGTTCGGCGCCCTGGTCAATGCCGGCCTCCTGTGGGCGCTGGTGCGCGTCATCGTGCGACGCCGGCAGGCAGCGTAGGCCCGGTCGGCCGGTACGGTGCCGTTATGGATCTTTCCTCAGCAATTCCGACCGACGAGAATCCGACTCCGCGGGAGGCCGTCAAGGCCGGTGCGCGCCGGCAGCTGGTGAAGGTGGGGGCCGCGGGGCTGTCCCTGGAGGGCGTGGCCCAGGACCTGGGGCTCGGCACGGCCGAGGTGGAAGCCGTCTTCCCGCACCGGGACGACCTGCTGACCGCCCTGGTCATCGACGCCTACGACGCCTCGGCCTCCGCGATGGAGCAGGCCGACCTCGCCGCGACGAAGGCCGGCGCCCCGGCGGGCGCGCGACTCCTCGCGGTCACGCGCGCCCTGCGGCAGTGGTCCTTCGACAACTCCGGCGAGTTCACGTTGATATACGGCTCGCCGGTGCCGGACTACCACGCCCCGCAGGACACGGTCCCGTCCGCGTCGCGCACGCCCGCGGTGCTGGCCGGGATCGTACGGTCGGCACTCGAAGGCGGTGAACTGGCCCCGCCCCGGCGGGCGGTGCCCGGTCCGCCGCTGCTCCTGCCGGCGGCCGTGGAGCTGTTCGGCGGCGCGCCCGAGGCTCCGTTCTCGGACATCATCGAGCGCGGCATCGTCCTGTGGAGCAACCTCATCGGGCTCCTGGTCTTCCAGGTGTTCAGCCGTACCCACGACAGCGTCCGGGACGAGGCCGCCTTCTTCGACTACGCCGTCGCCGTGGCGGCCGAGAGCATCGGCCTCACGGTGTTCCCGGGCGAGGACTCCGTCTCCGGCTGATCCGGGGCCCGGCGGGACGGTGCGGCTCCGTATGGGACCGCACCGTCCCGGCTCAGCCAACTCCCCTGATTCCCGGGCAAGTTCACCTGTGTCTGACCTATGTTCGAGGGCGCCGATCCGAATCGCCCCAGGAGGTCAGATTGCAGTTCCGACGACGCCCGACCCGTCCCCCTCTCATACGCCGCTCCCACCTGCTGGTGGCCGCGGGCCTCGGGTCGCTCCTGATCGGGATGACGCCCTGGCTCGGGGTCGCGAGCCAGGCGCCGGCCGCCCGTACGCCGCCCCCGGGGGCCACCGCCTTCGACCAGCAGGTGGCGAAGCAGTCTCCGCACCACGGCATCGTCCCGGCGAACGCGATGGAACCCTCGGCTCCCGTCCTCGACCGGACCGGATGGACGGCCACCGCGAGCGACGAGGAGACCACCGGCGAGAACGGCCGCGCGGCGAACGTGCTCGACGGCGACCCCGCGACCCTCTGGCACAGCAAGTGGACCGGCACCCCGACCCCGCTCCCGCACACCCTCACCATCGACATGCACCGCACCGCGGTGGTGTCCTCGCTCGTCTACCGCCCCCGCGCCGACGGGCCCAACGGGCGGATCGGCGAGTACGCCATCAGTCTCAGCACGGACGGCCAGAACTGGGCGAGCCCGGTCGCCACCGGCACCCTCGCGGACGACGCCGGCACCAAGACCCTCGGGTTCGCTCCCCAAGGAGCCCGGTTCGTACGGCTCACCGCGCTCACCGAGGCCGGCGGCCGCGGCCCCTGGACCTCCGCCGCCGAGCTCAACCTGCTGGGCGACCCGGGAACCCCCGCCGCCACCGTCGACCTGCCCCGCACCGGCTGGACGGCCACCGCGAGCGACGAGGAGACCGCGAGCGAGAACGGCCGCGCGGCGAACGTGCTCGACGGCGACGCCGCGACCCTGTGGCACAGCAAGTGGAGCGGCACACCGGCCCCGCTGCCGCACACCCTCACCATCGACATGCACCGCACGCAGACGGTCGCGGCCCTCACCTACCAGCCGCGCCGCGACGGGCCCAACGGCAGGGCGGGCGCGTATTCCATCGCCACCAGCACCGACGGAACCTCCTACGGCGCACCGGTGGCCGCGGGCACCTGGCGGGACGACGACACCGTCAAGACCGCCACCTTCACCCGCGCGGTGAACGCCCGCTTCGTACGCCTGACGGTGACCGGCGAGGCCGGCGCCCGCGGACCGTGGACCTCGGCCGCCGAAATCCGCCTGAGCGGACCGGCGAGCGCCGCCGTCCACGGCTCCTGGGACCGCATCACCGGCTTCCCCCTGGTTCCGGTGGCCACCGCCGTGCTGCCGGGTGACAAGCTGCTGGCCTGGTCGGCGTACGCGACGGACCGGTTCGGCGGCAGCAACGGCTACACCCAGACGGCGATCCTCGACCTGAAGACCGGCAAGGTCACCCAGCGCCGGATCGACAACACCGGGCACGACATGTTCTGCCCGGGCATAGCCATGCTCGCCGACGGCCGGGTCCTCGTCACCGGGGGCAGCAACGCGGATCGGGCGAGCATCTACGACCCGGCGACCGACGCCTGGTCCGCCACCACGAACATGAACATCGCCCGCGGCTACCAGGCCATGACGCTGATCTCCACGGGTGAGGCCTTCGTCCTCGGCGGTTCCTGGAGCGGAAACGCCGACACCGACAAGGCCGGCGAGATCTGGTCGCCCGCCACCGGCACCTGGCGCAAGCTCTCGGGCGTACCCGCCTCCCCGGCGCTGACGGCCGACCCGGCCGGTCCCTACCGCGCCGACAACCACATGTGGCTGCACGCCACCTCGGGCGGCAAGGTGCTGCAGCTCGGGCCGAGCAAGCAGATGAACTGGATCTCGACGACCGGCAACGGCAGCATCACGGCCGCCGGCCCGCGCGCCGACAGCCAGGACGCGATGACCGGCAACGCCGTCGCCTACGACATCGGCAAGCTGCTCACGCTGGGCGGCTCGCCCGCCTACCAGGACACCCCCGCCACCCGCCGCGCCTACACCGTGAACATCTCCGGGAGCCAGGTCCGGGCCGCCCGTACGGGCGACATGGAGAACGCCCGCGCCTTCAGCAACAGCGTCGTCCTCCCGGACGGCAAGGTGGCCGTCTTCGGCGGCCAGGCCTACCCGGTGCCCTTCAGCGACGCGACGTCCGTGCTGACCCCCGAACTGTGGGACCCGGCGACGGGCGTCTTCACCCCGCTGGCCACCATGGCCATCCCGCGCAACTACCACAGCGTGGCGAACCTGCTGCCGGACGGACGGATCTTCTCGGGCGGCGGCGGCCTGTGCGGTGACTGCGCGACCAACCACGCCGACGGAGCCGTGTTCACCCCGCCGTACCTGCTGAACGCGGACGGTTCGCCCAAGCCGCGTCCCGTCATCACCGGCGGCGTGCCCCCGCGCGTCGCGCCCGGATCGACGCTCACGGTCGGGACGTCGGGCCCGGTGGCGTCCTTCGTGCTGATGCGGGCCGCCGCGGCGACCCACTCCACCGACAACGACCAGCGCCGGGTCCCGCTCCAGTCCACGGCCACCGGATCCGGCACGTACTCGGTGTCCGTTCCCTCCGACACCGGCGTGGTGCTGCCGGGGAACTACATGCTGTTCGCCCTGGACGCGCAGGGGGTGCCGAGCATCGCCACGTTCCTGACCGTCCCGGCGCCGGGGGCGGGCGACGTCGTCATCGACCTGCCCGCCCGACGTCCCCGCCCGTGACACCCGTGACCCCGCCGGCGTCGCCGGCCCCGGCGCCGGCCTTGCCGGTCGTGCTGTCCGCGATCCGGTCCAGGTCCGCCAGCAGCGACGCCAGCCAGGCGTCCGCCGCGTAATAGCCGCTCGGCTCCCCTGCCGGTACGGTCCCCGCCCCGCCGTCGTACGCGTACGGTGCGGCGGGGGCCTGCCGGGAGTCCTCGATCGGGTCCAGCACCGCGGACAGCATCAGCATCCGCCCCGCCACCCGGTCCCCGAGCCTGACCAGCTCGGCGGCCGCCACCGGCTCCAACGGCAGTGCGTGGAGGTCCCCCGGGCCCCGCCCCGAGGCGGGCGGCGCCAGCACCCGTCCGGCGCCCCACAGCGTGTGGTGCCCGGCCAGCAGTACGGACTGCCAGTCGACCGACCGCCGCCCCCGCACCGGCCCCGGCTCGCTCTGGAGCTGCGCGAACGCCGATTCCGCCAGTACGAGGGAATGCCGCAGCGACTTGTGCTCCGGCGGCACGTCCGCGTCCCGCACTCCTTCGGCCGTGAGCGCCGCCGTGGTGGTGACCACGGCCTCGGCCGCGGACCGCAACAGCGCCGCGCCCGCGCGCCGCACCTCCTGCCGCGCACCGCGCGGCCAGGCCAGGAGCCCGAAGACGGCGCCGATGGCGCTGCCGATCAACACGTCCAGCAGCCGTACCTCGGCGAGCCGCCAGGTGGCGGGCGCCAGCTGGGCGAAGACCAGGGCGACCGTCATCGTGAACAGCGCCTGGGACCAGCCGATGCCCTTCACCGGCCCGACCGTGAAGGTGAACAGCATCAGCGGGAGCAGGACGACGGCGTACACCGTGGTGTGGGTCCCGACCAGGGCGAGGATCCCGGCCGTGGCCAGCGCCCCGATCAGGGTTCCGGTCAGTGCCTGCCGGATGCTGCTGCGCGTGGCCTCCAGGGTGGTGCGGGTCAGCGTCAGCGTCGCCAGCATCGCCCAGAAGCCGTGCGGCAACGTGTCCAGGCCGGCGACGGCCCGGGCGGCCGCCAGCGCCAGGCTGGTCCGCACCGCGTTCTGGAAGAAGACCGACCGGCTCCCCGCGTTGCCCATCAACCGCACCCACCACAGGCGCGGCGCCCACATCCGCGCGTACCAGAACCGGCCGGAGGGCACGGCGGGTGCTGCCTCCCGCCCCCGTACCGCCAGCGCCGCGGCCGCCGCCAGCACCAAGGCGGCGTCGGCCACCTCCAGCAGGTCGGCCCTGCGGCGCAGCGCGGCCGGGCCGACGCCCTCGGTCGGGGCGGCCGCGAGCCGCGCGCGCTCCGGTCCCGGGCCCGGGTGCCGCGGCTCCCGCGCTCCCGGGGCGCCGCGCAGCAGTGCGGCGGTGTCCGCCGCGGACCGTGCGACGGCGTTCAGCAGGGCGAGCGCGGCCTCGTGGTCCCGGTCGGGCTCCGGACCGGGCGGCGGGGCGGGCAGCCGTCCCAGCCGGTTCAGGAGGGTGCGCGCCGCCAGCCCGGTGTGGCCGAGGCCGCGTGAGCGGACCCCGGCCCCGGCCGGGCGTTCCGCCTCCGGGACGTTCGAGGGGCGCAGCGCCTCGCCCGCGGCCCGGGCCGCGGCTCCCGTGGCCGGTGACGGCGCGTACGGCGCCCGGGCCAGCTCGCCCGCGCAGCGCTCGGCGACGACCGCGGCGCGGGCGGCGATTTCCCGGTAGGGCAGGGTCGGCGGATCGGGCAGGACGAAGGCCTCGGCGAGCACCAGCAGCAGGAGCCCGGTGGTGGTGCCGACGAGCCGCTCCCCCAGGGTGTCCGGGGCGTACGGCGGGAAGGACGGCAGGATGTACAGCAGCTGGAGCCCGGGCGCCGCGCCGGCCGGGCGTGGTCCGCCGACGGCGACGAAGGCGAGCGCGAAGCCGATGACCAGCATTCCGGCCACGGCGGTCCAGGTGCGTACGGCCAGGAAGGTGCCCACGACCACCAGCAGCCAGGCCGCCGGGATCAGCCGCAGCACCATGCCGGCGCGCTGCCGTCCGGTTCCGGGGATGCGGGACAGCCCGGCCAGCGACACCGCGGAGAACAGCGCGTAGGTGGCCGCCACGGTCTCCCCGAAGCCGTACAGGAACAGGAAGAACCCGGTCCCCGCCGCGAGGGTGACCCGCACCGATCGGCGGGCCGCGCCCGCGTAGGCGGCGGCACCGTTCGTACCCATGCCACCAGCATCGGGCACCGGCCCCGGCCCGGCACTTCCGGACCGATCGACTACGACGAGCAGGCCGGGCACAGCCCCCGGTACGTGACGTCGGCCCCGGAGACCTCGAAGCCGAACCGCCCCTCGGCCGGGAGGACGGCCAGCGGGTCGCCGGTCGGGTGGACGTCGCGGATGAGTCCGCAGCCGGAGCAGACCAGGTGCTGGTGGGGGCGGTGCGCGTTGGGGTCGTACCGCTTGGCGCGGCCGTCCGTGGAGACCTCCACCACCTCGCCCAGCGAGACCAGCTCGCCCAGCGCGTTGTAGACGGTCGCCCGGGAGATCTCGGGCAGCAGCCGCGCCGCGCGGGCGTGCACCTCGTCCGCCGTGAGGTGGACGTGGTCCCCGTCGAGGACCTCGGCCACGACACGCCGCTGGGAGGTCAGCCGCCAGCCACGCTCGCGCAGCCGCTCCAGCAGGTCACTCATATCGCTCCACCTTTCAGGCCCGGCGTCATTCCCGAAGGTTCGCCCGACTGGGATCCGGGATCCGATTGGATATGGCTTTGGCGCGCTTCTTGACTTGGACTCTGTCCATCGTAGGATCGGTTCGGTTGATAACCAAGTGACTAGAAGGCTCCAGTACGGCTCGAGACCAAGCCGTGACGGACATGCACGGACCGCTCCACCGCATGTAGCTCCTCGCAGCACCATGACCCCCCGGGTCCGGAAGGATTCCCATGTCTGAGAACAACGCGCACGCAGTAGACGCGAACGCCGAGGCCGGCGGCTGCCCCGTCGCGCACGGGCGAGCCTCGCACCCCACCCAGGGCGGCGGTAACCGCCAGTGGTGGCCGGAGCGGCTCAACCTGAAGATCCTCGCGAAGAACCCCGCCGTGGCCAACCCGCTCGGCGAGGAGTTCGACTACGCCGAGGCGTTCGCCGCCCTGGACCTCGCCGCGATAAAGCGGGACATCGCCGAGGTCCTCACGAACTCGCAGGAGTGGTGGCCGGCCGACTTCGGCAACTACGGCCCGCTCATGATCCGCATGGCCTGGCACAGCGCCGGCACGTACCGCATCAGCGACGGCCGCGGTGGCGCGGGCGCGGGCCAGCAGCGCTTCGCCCCCCTGAACTCCTGGCCGGACAACGGCAACCTGGACAAGGCCCGCCGTCTGCTGTGGCCCGTCAAGAAGAAGTACGGCCAGTCCATCTCCTGGGCCGACCTCATGATCCTCACCGGCAACGTCGCCCTGGAGACGATGGGCTTCAAGACCTTCGGCTTCGCCGGTGGCCGCGCCGACGTCTGGGAAGCCGACGAGGACGTCTACTGGGGCCCCGAGACCACCTGGCTCGGCGACGAGCGCTACACGGGCGACCGTGAGCTGGAGAGCCCGCTCGGCGCGGTCCAGATGGGTCTCATCTACGTGAACCCCGAGGGCCCCAACGGCAACCCGGACCCGATCGCGGCCGCTCGCGACATCCGCGAGACCTTCCGCCGGATGGCGATGAACGACGAGGAGACCGTCGCCCTCATCGCCGGTGGCCACACCTTCGGCAAGGCCCACGGTGCGGGCCCGGCGGACAACGTCGGCGCCGACCCCGAGGGTGCGCCGCTGGAGGCCCAGGGCTTCGGCTGGTCGAGCACGTACGGCTCCGGCAAGGGCGCCGACTCGATCACCAGTGGTCTGGAGGTCACCTGGACCACCACGCCCGCCAAGTGGGGCCACGACTTCTTCAAGCACCTGTTCGAGTACGAGTACGAGCTCACCCAGAGCCCGGCCGGCGCGAACCAGTGGGTGGCGAAGAACGCCGAGGCGATCATCCCGGACGCTTTCGACGCGTCGAAGAAGCACCTCCCGACGATGCTCACCACCGACCTGTCGCTGCGTTTCGACCCGGTCTACGAGCAGATCTCGCGCCGCTTCTACGAGAACCCCGACCAGTTCGCGGACGCCTTCGCCCGCGCCTGGTACAAGCTGACCCACCGCGACCTCGGTCCGGTCGTCCGCTACCTCGGCCCGGAGGTCCCGGCCGAGACCCTGCTGTGGCAGGACCCGCTGCCGGCCCGCGAAGGCGAGCTGATCGACGCCGCGGACATCGCCTCCCTCAAGGAGCAGATCCTCGGCTCGGACCTCACGGTCTCCCAGCTGGTCTCCGCGGCCTGGGCCGCGGCCTCCTCCTTCCGCGGCAGCGACAAGCGCGGCGGCGCCAACGGCGGCCGCATCCGCCTGGAGCCGCAGCGCAACTGGGAGGTCAACAACCCGGACGACCTCGCGCAGGTGCTCCGCACCCTCGAGGGCATCCAGGCGTCCTTCAACGCCGGCGCCAAGAAGGTCTCGCTGGCCGACCTCGTCGTGCTCGCGGGCTCCGCGGCCGTCGAGAAGGCCGCGCAGGACGGTGGCGTCGCGGTCGAGGTGCCGTTCACGCCGGGCCGTGTCGACGCCACGCAGGAGCAGACGGACGTCGAGTCCTTCGCCGCCCTGGAGCCGTCCTCCGACGGCTTCCGCAACTACGTCGGCAAGGGCAACCGTCTGCCGGCCGAGTTCCTGCTGGTCGACAAGGCGAACCTGCTGACCGTCTCCGCTCCCGAGATGACGGTCCTCGTCGGTGGTCTGCGCGTCCTGGGCGCCAACCACGCGGGCTCGAAGCACGGCGTCTTCACGGACCGTCCGGGCACCCTCACCAACGACTACTTCGCCAACCTGCTCGACATGGGCACGACGTGGAAGTCGACGTCCTCGGCGCAGGACGAGTACGAGGGCCGTGACGCCTCGGGCGCGGTCAAGTGGACGGGTACCCGTGCCGACCTCGTCTTCGGCTCGAACTCCGAGCTGCGCGCGCTCGCGGAGGTCTACGCGAGCGACGACGCGAAGGAGAAGTTCGTGAAGGACTTCGTCGCGGCATGGGTCAAGGTCATGGACCTCGACCGGTTCGACCTGGTCTGATCGCCCGTGTCGGGGCCGGCCCGCGCGTGCGGGCCGGCCCCGACGCGTTCGCCGAAGCGGACCGCCGTCGCCCGACGGCGGTCCCGCCCGTGGATGCTTCACACCTCTGAGTGAGGCCGCGGGCCGCGGGGCGCGATGCCCCGCGGCGATTCCCTAGGGTGGGCCGAGGGCGGCGGGCAGCCGCCGACTGGCACGTCTCATGCTCGGGAGTCCGCGTGGCGCAGCACCACACGACGTCATTGCGCTCGCGGCTCCGGTACCGGTTCGACCATCTGGTGGCCGGGGGGACGGCCGGGCTCATCGGCTGGCTCGCCCTCGGCTGCCTGGCCGTGGTGATCCCGGCGAGCGCCGTGCTCGTCTGGTCCGACCGGACGCCCCCGACCACCCTCGCCGGACGGCTCACGGCGGTGTGGGTCAGCGTCGGCCAGACCCTCAAGATCGGGGGCGCGATCGGTTCCCCGCTCCACGTGCTGGCCTCCGTGACGCTCGCGCTGGTGGCCCTGCTCTTCGTGTCGACCCTGGTCAGTCTGATCACCACGGGCATCAACGAGCGCCTCATGTCGCTGCGCCGCGGCCACTCCACCGTGCTGGAGGCCGGGCACACCGTGGTCCTCGGGTGGTCGGACCAGGTCTTCCCCGTGGTCGGGGAGCTGGTGGCCGCCAACGCCAACCGGCGCCGCGCCGCCGTGGCCGTCCTCGCCCCGAAGGACAAGGTGGAGATGGAGGACGAGATCTCCGCCCGCGTCCCCGACACCGGTACGACCCGGATCATCTGCCGCAACGGCAGTACCACCGACCCCACCGAGCTCCGCCGGGTGAGTCCGCGGACGGCCAAGGCGGTCCTGGTCCTGCCTTCCGGCGGGGACGCCGGTGACACCCATGTGGTGAAGACCCTGCTCGCCCTCGACGCTGCCGTCCCCGGTGACGGCGGGGCAGTGGTGGTCGCGGCGGTCCGTGACGCGCGCAACCACGTGACCGCCGGGCTCGCCGCCGGGCGGGGCGGACACGTCCTGTGCGCGGACGACATCGTCGCCCGGCTCCTCGTCCAGACCGCCCGCCAGCCCGGCCTCTCCCTCGTGTACCAGGAGCTGCTGGACTTCGAGGGCGACGAGTTCTACGCCACCCCCGCCCGGGCCCTCGCGGGCCGCACCTTCGGCGAGGCCCTGCTGTCCTTCGCCACCTCCTCGGTGGTCGGCCTGCTGCGCGCCGACGGCGAGGCGGCGCTCAACCCGGATCCGGGCACACCGATCGGTGCGGGCGACTCGCTCCTCGTCGTCTCTCGGGACGACGACACGGCCGTCCAGGTGGACGTGGGCTCCTGGGTGGACGAGGAGGCCATCGTCACGCCCCTCCCCCGGACCCCGCTGTCCGAACGCCTCCTCCTGCTCGGCTGGAACCGACGCGCCCCGATCGTCGTCGACCAATTGGACCGGTACGTGGCCGCCGGGAGCACCCTGGACGTCGTGGCGCAGGGCGCCCGTGACGTTGCCACCGCGCCCCGCCGGCGGCTCGAAGTGACGTTCCGCGACGGGGACATCACCGATCCGGCGGCCTTGGCCAAGCTCGACGTGGCGTCGTACGACAGCGTGATCGTCCTCGCCGAGGAGACGGGGACGGGGACGGGGGCCGAGTGGGCCGCGGATCCCGACACCGGGTCCCGGACGGACGACAGGACGCTGGTCACGCTGCTGCACCTGCGGGCCATCGGTGAGGCCGCGGACCGCGGACTGTCGCTCACCACCGAGATGTCGGACGACGGCAACCGGCTCCTCGCTCCCGCCCGGGAGGGCGCCGACTTCATCGTGAGCGGCCGGCTGATCAGCCTGCTGATGACCCAGATCTCGGAGGGCCCCCACCTCGCGCGGGTCTTCGCCGAGCTGTTCGAGGCGGAGGGGAACGAGCTCCACCTGAAGCCGGCCACGGACTACGTCCGGGCCGGCTCCGAGGTCGCCTTCGCCACCGTCGTCGAGGCGGCGCGCCGCCGCCGTGAATGCGCGGTCGGCTACCGCCTGCGGGCGCGGGCGGCGACCGGCCCCGACTTCGGTGTGCGGATCAACCCGGACAAGCGCCGGCGGGTCCGCTTCGGCGAGGACGACTGGGTGATCGTCCTCGCCGAGGAATGACGGCGGGCCCTACCGGGCCAGGTGGACCTCCAGAGCGGTCCGTACGCCCGACTCCAGGGCGCCTTCGATCCACGCCGGCTTGATCGAGGTGTGGCAGCCCGCGAAGTGCAGGTCGCCCTCCTGCGCCCGGACGTGCGGGAAGAGCTCGGTGTGCTGGCCGGGCAGCAGTACGGAGGCCTCGCCGTAGGCATAGGGGTCGCGCATCCAGGACTGGGTGCGGCCGACTCCCGTGTAGAACACCTCGATCCGCTGCCCGAACACCTCCTGGACCCCGGCGAGCGCGCGCGGGTAGCGCTCCTCGTCGTCGAGGGAGTCCCACTTCAGCGCGTCGTCGGACCAGCTGTAGGAGGCGAGGACGACTCCGCCCTGGCTGCCTTCCACGGGGTGGGACGGCTGGAACATGAAGCGGTTCGGGTTGTCGGTCGCCGAGCCGCCGCCGATGACTCCGGCCGCCTCGGGCTGGTCGCGGCTGACCACGCGGCAGGCGGCGTAGTGGGCGCGCTGGGCCTCGGAGACGTGTCCCTTGGGGACGGAGGGGTGGGCACCCAGGAGACCCCCGTCCGCCGGGGTCTTCGCGATCTGGTAGCTGCGGTAGAGGCCCGGTTTCACGGCCTCCAGTTCGCGCTTCCAGTCCGCTTCGTCGAACTCCCACCAGCGGCGGCTGAATTCCAGCAGCACCTTGGTGGCCGCGTCGTAGTGCAGTTCCGTGATCGCGCGCCGCTTGCCGTACGAGAGCGCGGGCGTGACCGGGATGTGCCGCAGCCCGGAGAAGGGGACGGTGATGATCGCGGTGTCGCCGGTGAAGGTCTCGCGCCGCACGGTGCCGTCCCGGCCCTCGGAGACGGTGTCGATGCTCACCTTCCCGTCGCCGTGCGCGATCCGCGTGGCACGGCGGTCGAGCCGTACGAGGTCCTTGACCCTGGCGTAGAGCGCGTCGGCCAGCGTGGCGGTGCCGCCGGGCAGTTCGAAGAAGGCGGTGTCGGGGCTGATCAGCGAGGCCCCGATGAAGCTGTGGATGAAGGCGAGGTGCAGGCGGGAGGTGAGGTTCTCGACGGTGCCGATCAGGTCGATGGTCCGTTCGTCGAGCTTCGCCTCCTCGGTGAGGTAGCGGTACATCGACATGTGGCCGTAGCGCTGGACGACCCGCGCCCAGCCCTCGACGAGTTCCCTGTCCTTCTTGCCCTCGATCTCCCCGCGCACGGGGGCGAAGGCGCCCCGGACGATCTGCGCGGCCGGCACGGACTCGTAGGCCGCGGGAACTCCGAAGGAGCGGTTGAGGACCTTCGGATCGCGGGCGTAGTCGGCCCGGCGGACCCGGATGCCGTTGACGTGGATCCAGGTCCGGTACGCGGGGCGGCCGGCTCCGTCGACGTCGACCAGGTGGAAGCGCCGGCGCTTCAGGCCCAGGCCGTCGATCAGCCCGGTGACCAGCGGGTGGCTGTCGGGGATGCGCATGGCCCCGGCCTCCGCGTACTGCTTGGGGTCCGCGAAGGGCGCTGCGGCCTTCTCGTGGCCACCCGTGCGGAAGGTCTTGATCCGGCCACCCACGCGGTTCGCGTTGGCTTCGATGACCGTGACCCGGTGTCCGGCCTCGCGCAGCAGGTGAGCGGCGGTGAGTCCGGCGGGACCGGCGCCGACGATCAGCACCTTCCTGCCGGGGCGGCCCGCGCCGCCGCGCTGCTCGGGCAGGCCGTTCTTCAGCAGGATGTCCCCGTAGCGCGGGACGAGCGGCCGGTCGTTCTCGTCCCGTACGAGGATGGCCCGCGCGATGGTGAGGCAGGTTTCCCAGTCGGGCCTGGCCGAACCCGTGGGGACCTGCGGGGTCTCGGCCGAGGCGGCGGCGACCGTCAGCGTGGCGGCGCCTGCCACGGCGGCCGCGCCCGCGATGACGGTGCGGCGGGAGGGCCGTCGCCCGGGCTCCGGGGTGGGCTCGGCAGGGGGTTCGGGCGTGGGGAGCGGGTCCGTGATCATGGACCAACTCTTGCGGCCGTTCGGATGCCCGGGTGCCCGAAAGCCCCTCCGCGGGCGAACAACCACCCGGACGTGCGGCGCGGTCAACCGGGCGCTGACGCACGGGATTCCGCACGGCCGCCCCGGCGCCGGGCGTCAGAGCGGTTCGACGTCCATGAAGTCCCACAGGTCGGGCGGTTCCGCGCGACCCGGGGCGCCGGGCAGGGCCTGCTGCGCCCAGATGACCTTCCCCTCGGCCGTGTAGCGGGTGCCCCAGTGCTCGCTGAGCTGCGCGACCAGGAACAGGCCCCGGCCGCCCTCGTCCGTGGTGGCGGCGTACCGCAGGTGCGGGGCGGTGCTGCTGCCGTCCCACACCTCGCAGGTCAGGGTGTGGTCGTACAGGAGCCGTACCCGTACCGGCGCGCGACCGTGCCGCACGGCGTTGGTGATCAGCTCGCTGAGGATCAGCTCGGTGGCGAAGGAGAGCTCCGGCAGGCCCCACTCCTCCAGCTTCCTCGCCGCCGCGTTGCGTACGGCGCTGACCGCGCTGGCCTTGTACGCCACCTCCCACTGCGCGACCCGGTCCGGGCCCAGGGTGCGGGTGCGCGCGATGAGCAGCGCCACGTCGTCGGTGGGCCGGGGCGGCAGCATCATGTCGAGTACGGCCCGGCAGCTCTCGTCGGGGGTCCGGTCGGGCCGGCTGAGGGCGGTGCGGAGCAGTTCCAGGCCCTCGCCGATGTCCCGGTTGCGTTCCTCGACGAGACCGTCCGTGTACAGGACGAGCTGGCTGTCCTCCGCCAGTTCCAGTTCGGCGGTCTCGAAGGGCATGCCGCCCAGGCCCAGCGGGGGCCCGGCCGGCAGGTCGATGATGGTCGTCGTCCCGTCGGGGGCGACGACCATGGGCGGCAGGTGCCCGGCCCGCGCCGCCGTGCAACTGCGGGAGACGGGGTCGTAGACGGCGTAGAGGCAGGTGGCGCCGATGACACCGCCGGCGCCGTCACCGACCTCCCCGTCGTGGTCGATGCGCTGTACGAGGTCGTCCAGGCGGGCGAGGATCTCGTCGGGCGGCAGGTCGAGGGAGGCGAAGTTGTGCACCGCCGTGCGCAGCCGTCCCATCGTGGCGGCGGCGTGGAGGCCGTGACCGACGACGTCGCCGACGACCAGGGCGACCCGGCTGCCCGGCAGCGGGATCACGTCGAACCAGTCGCCTCCCACCCCGGACTGCGCGGGCAGGTAGAAATGGGCCACGTCGACGGCGCTCTGCTCGGGCAGGGCCCGGGGCAGCAGGCTGCGCTGGAGCGTGACGGCGAGGGCGTGCTCGCGGGTGTAGCGGCGGGCGTTGTCCATGCTGACCGCCGCCCGGGCGACGAGTTCCTCGGCGAGTGACAGGTCGTCCTCGTCGAAGGGTTCGGGCTTGCGCGCCCGCCAGAAGTTGACCACTCCGAGTACGACGCCCCGGGCCTTGAGCGGGGCCGCGATCAGCGAGTGGATTCCGTAGTCGACGATGGCCCGGGCCCGCGGCGGGTCCTGGGCCTGCCAGCCCGGCGCGTCGCTCAGGTCGGGCACCAGCTCCGCTTCGCCGGTGCCGTAGCCGATGGCCTGCGGGGTGGACGGCAGGAAGTCGATCAGGCGGCCGCGGGGGTAGAGCGGGTGGTCGCTGCGGACGCCGTGGACGGCCGTGCGCCGCATGTCGGCGCCCGGTCCCGGCTCGTCCCCGTCGAGGACGGCGGCGGCCAGGTCGACGGTGACGTAGTCCGCGAAGCGGGGGACGGCGACGGTGGCGAGTTCCTCGGAGGTTCGTACGACGTCGAGGGTGGTTCCGATGTCACCGCCCGCGTCGTAGAGCAGTTTCAGCCGTCTGCGGGCCGTCTCCGCCCGGCCGGTCAGCACGCGCATCTCGGTGGAGTCCCTGATGGTGGCCACGGCGCCCTCCGGCTTGCCGCCGGGGTGCGTGAGCCGCTGGTTGACCACGAGCAGCCGCTCGCCGCTCTCCAGGACCTCGTCGGTGGCGACCCGGCCGGAGAGCAGCAGGTCCGCCATCCGGCGGTCGAGCCCCACCACCTCCGTGACCAGGCGCCCCTCGGCGTCGTCCGGCAGGCCCAGGAGGCGTTTGGCCTCGTCGTTCGCCAGCAGCAGCCGCCCGTCGCCGTCCGTGATCACCACCCCTTCGCGGACGGCGTGGAGCACCGCGTCGTGGTGCTCGTACATGCGGGTCATCTCCTGCGTGCCCAGCCCGTGGGTCTGGCGGCGCAGTCTGCGGCTGATCAGCGCCGTGCCTGCGGTGGCCAGGGCCAGGCCGCCGGCGATGGCCAGGAGGATCACCGGGAGCTGGCGGTCGACGACACCGCTCACGTTCTTCACGGTCATGCCGGCCGACACCAGCCCGATGACCTTGCCCTGCGCGTCGGTGACGGGCACCACCGCCTGGATCTCCTTGCCGAGCGGCCCCTTCACGCTCTCGGTGTAGACCCGGCCCGCCAGGGAGGGTTCGATCGTGCCGACGAACCGCTTGCCGATGCGGTCCGGTTTGGGATGGCTGTAGCGAATGCCGTTGGTGTCCATCACGACGATGAAGTCCACCTTGGCGGCCTTGCGGGTCTCCTCGGCGAGGGGCTGCAGGATGGCGGCCGGGTGGCTCGACTCCAGTGCGGCCGGCAGGCCCAGGGAGTGCGCGAACGTCTGCGCGACGGACACCGACCGGTTGCGTGCCTCGCGGTCGACGTCGTGGCTCGACTGGAGCAGGAGGGCCAGCAGGGCTCCGGCAGCGAGCAACACCACGATCGTCACCTGGAGGACGAATACCTGGCCGGCGACGCTCCTGAACCGGATGCCTAGAGGTGACCGCACCGACGTACCCGGCACGGGTGGCGAGGAATGGTCACGCCCCCAGTTGTAGCACCTCCGGGCGTCGATGGCTCACGACAGACGCGACACGCGTCCGATAAATCACCAGGAGTGACGAAAAAAGAACGAGCGAGTGTCTCATTTTCTTGAATTCCAATCTTTGACGATCGGCCGACCGAAAGAAATAGGAAGATGCAACCACGAGGTCCGGCAACGGAGTTACCGACCAGAAGCCATGGAACGTCGCACTCAAATTCGGGTACCTTCTGTCACGTCGCCGCTACACCTCGGGCACAAGGCCCTCTTGGGACTCGCGGCGCGAAGGACCAGACACCCGTTGACGACAGCGACCGAAGTCTTCACTGTCCGGCCGTACACCCCTCATTGCGAAGTCATCAACAATGAGGGCGATCATGCGGTCATCGGCATCTCTCCCGGTAATAGTTATTTCTCAGCCCAGCGCGTTCTCGATCTCGCGCAGTGGGGCATGCGCAACTTCGATCAGGTCGACATCATCTACACCGACCTGTACGTCGCCGAGATGTACGAAGCCCTCGGCTACGACGAGATCGAGGCACGGCGCAAGGCGGTCAAGAACCTGCGCGGAGTCCGCGCCAAGGTCAACAACGCCGCCGCCGAGGCCGACCCCTCCGGCGAGCGCCTGCGCGCCCGCCCGATGTCGGCGCTGACCGAGATCCCCGCCTACAAGGCGCTCCACGCCGACCTGACCAGCCGGCTGGACAACGACCCCGAGTTCCTGGCCACGTGTGGCGAGCTCGTGGACTCGTTCCTCTCCTCGAAGGTGCTGAACGGGGAGACCGCCACCACCCGGCAGCGCGAAGTCTGCCTGCAGTACGTGTGCGCCGAGGCGCCGCTCTTCCTCGACACGCCCGCGATCATGGGCGTGCCGTCCTCGCTCAACTGCTACCACCAGCTCCTGCCGATGGCGGAATTGCTGTACTCGCGCGGCTCCGGCCTGCGCGCCTCCCGCAACCAGGGTCACGCCGTCATCACCCCCGCCGAAGGAACGTTCGATGAGCACTGACACCATTCTCGACTTCCCGTTCTCCGCCCGCGGCGACCAGATCCCCGCCGAGGTCGAGCAGCTCCGCTCCGAGCCGGTCAAGAAGGTCCGGACGATAGCCGGGGACGAGGCCTGGCTGGTGTCCTCGTATCAGCTGTGCAAGCAGGTCCTCGAAGACCCGCGGTTCAGCCTCAAGGACACCTCGGCCCCCGGCGTGCCCCGTCAGTACGCGCTGACGATCCCGCCCGAGGTCGTCAACAACATGGGCAACATCACCGGCGCCGGCCTGCGCAAGGCCGTGCTCAAGGCGATCAACCCCAAGGCCCCCGGGCTGAACGACTGGATGCGGGCCGAGGCCAACGCCCTCGTCGACAGCATGCTGGCCTACGGTGCCCCGGTCGACCTGCGCGGCCAGTTCACCAACCCGTACTCCGAGAACCTGCACTGCCGCATCCTCGGCATCCCGCAGGCGGACGCGCCGAAGCTGGCGAACAGCCTCGACATCGCGTTCATGAACTCGGCCTGCCCCGTCACCGGTGCCAAGCTCAACTGGGACCGCGACATGGCGTACATGGTCGAGCGCCTCGACGACCCGGCCACGGTCGGTCTGATGGCCGAGCTCGCGGCCCTGCGCGAGGACCCGGACTACGCGCACCTGACGGACGAGATGCTGGCCACGGTCGGCGTCACCTTCTTCGGCGCCGGCGTCATCTCCACCATGGGCTTCCTGACCATGGCGATCTTCTCGCTCCTGCAGAACCCCGACGTGTGGGAGCAGCTGCGCGAGAACCCGGAGAAGATCCCGACCGCGGTGGACGAGCTGCTGCGCGTCAACCTCTCCATCGCCGACGGCCTGCCCCGCCTGGCCACGGAGGACGTCCAGCTCGGTGACGTCCTGGTGAAGAAGGGCGAGCTGTGCCTCGTCCTGGTCGAGGGCGCCAACACCGACCCGTCGGTGTTCCCGGACCCGCACAAGTTCGACATCGACCGGGACAACGCCCACCAGCACCTCTCCTTCGGCGGCGGCGGCCACTACTGCCCCGCCACGGCCCTCGGCAAGCGGCACACCGAGATCGCCATCGAGGTCCTCCTGGAGAAGATGCCCAACCTCGCCCTGGCCGTGCCGGTGGACCAGCTCGTGTGGCGCACCCGTTTCATGAAGCGCATCCCGGAGCGCCTGTCCGTGCTCTGGTAACAGCGCGCCGACGCCGTCCTCGGCGCGAGGTATGACGCAGGAAGACGGCCCCCGGCCGGGGAAACCCGGTCGGGGGCCGTTCCATTGCCGCTCGCGGGGCCCGGAAGGGGACGGGCCCCGGAACGGGAAGTTCGCGGCCCGCGGGCGTACGACGACGGCCCCGGCCGGGTTTCCCCGGCCGGGGCCGTCGCGTCACCGCTCAGTGGTACCGGATCAGACGCCCGGGACCGGGTAGGTCGGGTACTCGACCCCGGAGACGTACTGGACGACCCGGATGACCTGGCACGAGTAGCCGAACTCGTTGTCGTACCAGAGGTAGAGGATCGCGTTGTCGCCGTCGACCTTGGTGGCGCCGGCGTCGACGATCGAGGAGTGGCGCGAGCCGACGAAGTCCATGGAGACGGCGTCGGGGGCCGTGGTGAAGTCGATCTGGCGCTTCAGCGGCGAGTGCAGCGAGACGTCGCGGAGGTAGTCCAGGACCTCCTCGCGCGTGGTCTCACGGCCCAGGCGCAGGCTCAGGATGGCGATCGAGACGTCCGGGACGGGGACGCGGATCGAGCTGCCGGTGATCGGGGCCTTGAGGTCGGGCAGCGCCTTGGCGACGGCCGAGGCGGCACCGGTCTCGGTGATCACCATGTTGAGCGGCGCGGAACGGCCGCGACGGTCGGCCTTGTGGTAGTTGTCCAGCAGGTTCTGGTCGTTCGTGAACGAGTGGACGGTCTCCACGTGACCGCGCAGCACGCCGTACTCGTCGTCCATGGCCTTGAGGGGCGGGACGATGGCGTTGGTGGTGCAGGACGCGCAGGACAGGATCTGCTCGTCCGGCTTGATCGTGTCGTGGTTGACGCCGTGGACGATGTTCGGGACGTCGCCCTTGCCCGGGGCCGTCAGGACGACCTTGTCGATACCGGGGCGCAGGTGCTTCGACAGACCCTCGCGGTCGCGCCACTTGCCCGTGTTGTCGATGAGGATGGCGTCCTTGATGCCGTACACCGTGTAGTCGACCTCGGACGGGTCGTTGGCGTAGATCACCTTGATCGCGTTGCCGTTGGCGATGATCGTGCTGTTCGCCTCGTCGACCGTGATCGTGCCGTTGAACTGGCCGTGGATCGAGTCGCGGCGCAGCAGCGAGGCGCGCTTGACGAGGTCCTGGTCGCCTCCACCGCGGACGACGATGGCACGCAGGCGCAGACCGTTGCCGGAGCCGGCCTTCTCGATGAGCAGGCGGGCGACGAGTCGGCCGATGCGGCCGAAGCCGTAGAGGACGACGTCACGGCCGGTGGAGCGCTCGAGCTTGTTCTCGCCGGTGGCACCGGCGACGGCCTCGGCGGTGAACTCCGCCACCGAGAGGCCGCGGCTGTCGTTCTTGTAGTCGGCGGCGAGCATGCCGATGTCGATCTGCGAAGGGCCGAGATCGAGCGTGGTGAGCACCTGCAGGAACGGCATGGTCTCGGTGACCGAGAGCTCCTCACCGTCGATCTGCCGGGCGAATCGGTGGGTCTTGAGGATGCTGACCACCGACTTGTTCACCAGCGAGCGGCTGTGAAGCAGGACCGTGACGTCCCGCTCCCGGTGCAGCTTCCCGATGATCGGAATCATCGACTCCGCGATCTCTTCGCGGTTTTTCCAGCTGCTGAACGAGTCCTCAATGACAGTCACAGGTTTATCTTTCGAGCTAGGCGGTGCTCATATGCTAACCACCTTATCCCCTGCCCTTTCACTCGCCCCCCTCGGGCTACGCTGCGAGTGATCCTCAAGGAGTCAGGGATGGAGCAGCACATGGAGACGCAGAGCCGTACCGCGCTGGTGGAAGGCCTGATGGAGCGCTTCCCGCACGTGCCCAAAGAGGCCGTGATCAAGGAGGACCTGCTCCGCGGCGGCATGGCCTTCGACGAGTCCGCGCTCAGCGGTACGGCCGACGGCGCCTCGGGGGACGTCAAGCCGAAGTCGTACTTCATCTTCTCCTTCGACCACCGGACCCTGCCCGAGCTCGGGGCCGCCGCGCTGAACCGCCCACCGGAGGAGATCGTCCTCACGGGCGGCCCCTACGGACTGCGCCGCACGGTCGTGTCGGTACGGGTGAACCCGGACTCCCCCTACGTCGTGCGGGGCGGCGAGGACGGCTCGCTCGGCCTCTACCTGGACGGCGTACGGATCTCGGACGTCGGCCTGCCGCCGATGCCGGAGTACTACCGGCACAAGCTGTCGAACGGCAAGTCGGTGATGGAGGTCGCGCCGACCATCCAGTGGGGCTACCTGATCTACCTGACGGTCTTCCGGGTGTGCCAGTACTTCGGCGCCAAGGAGGAGTGCCAGTTCTGCGACATCAACCACAACTGGCGCCAGCACAAGGCGGCGGGCCGCCCCTACACGGGCGTGAAGCCGGTCGAGGAGGTGCTGGAGGCCCTGGAGATCATCGACCGGTACGACACGGCGGGCACCTCGCGGGCGTACACCCTGACCGGCGGTTCGATCACCTCGCAGGTCGGCGGCCGCGACGAGGCCGATTTCTACGGCCACTACGCGAAGGCCATCGAGGAGCGCTTCCCCGGCCGCTGGACCGGCAAGGTCGTCGCCCAGGCCCTGCCCCGGGACGCCGTGCAGCGCTTCCACGACTACGGCGTCAAGATCTACCACCCGAACTTCGAGGTGTGGGACCGCCGGCTGTTCGAGCTGCACTGCCCGGGCAAGGAGCGCTACGTCGGCCGCGACGAGTGGCACCGCAGGATCCTGGACTCCGCCGAGATCTTCGGCCCGCGCAACGTGATCCCCAACTTCGTGGCGGGCATCGAGATGGCCGAGCCCTTCGGCTTCACGAAGGTGAGCGAGGCCATCGAGTCGACCACCGAGGGCCTGCGGTTCTTCATGTCGAACGGTGTCGTGCCGCGCTTCACCACCTGGTGCCCGGAACCGACGACCCCGCTGGGCAAGGCGAACCCGCTGGGCGCGCCGCTGGAGTACCACATCCGGCTGCTGGAGGCCTACCGGGCGACGCTGGAGGAGTTCGGCCTGAGCTCCCCGCCCGGCTACGGTCCGGCCGGTCCCGGGCGCGCGGTGTTCTCCGTCAGCTCGTTCATGGACAGCCTGGAGGGGCTCGAGGCCGCCGACGCCTGAGGCAGCGGCACGGGGGCCGCGCCGCGTGCGCGCTCCCGCCACCGCGCGGGTCCGGCCGCGGCCGGACCCGTTCGGTGGACCGGCACTCAGGCGCCGTCCCGGAGCCGGTCGCGCTGGATCCGGCGGGCGAGGGCGCGGCGCACGCCGGGCGTCGCGCCCGGCGCGGCGGCCACCGCCTTCGAGGGGACGTCGAGGCCGCGGCCGATCGCGTCGTAGGCGGCCCGGTAGCCGCCCGGCAGGTCCCCCCGGTGCGCCCGCAGGTCCTCCTCGACCAGTCGCCGCAGTGCGTCGACGTCACCGGGCGCGAAGCGCTTCTTCCCCCGGGCGACGGCACGGACGTGGCCCGCACAGCGGGCGGCGTCACCGAGGGTCTCTGCGATCTCCTCGGCGAGACCCCACAGGCGCCCTTCGAGCCACGGCGCGTCTCCCTGGTCGAGGGTGAGCCCCATGGGGGGCGGCGGGCCGTCCGCCCCGTGCTTCGTCACCTGCTTCGACACCGCGGGCTGACTCATGCCGGTGAGTCGGGCGATCCTGTCCTGGGTCCAGCCCCGACCGGCCAACACCTTGATCATCTCGGCGCGCAGGGTCCGCGCCTCCTCGCCCGCCCGGATGACCTCGTTCATCTCGGCGAACATCCGCCCCGCCTGCTCCTCGGTCAGCGCCCCGAGGTCCCGGCCCCTGTCTTCTCCGCCCGTCATGGCTCTCTTATACACCGGGCCGGACCCACGCCATAACCGGGTTGTATAACCTGGTTATGGCGTGCGAGCATCCGATCATGCCCACCTTCGCCGCATCCGACGGAACCCTTCTCTCCTACCGCGTGACCGGCGACGGCGACCCCGTCGTCTGCGTCCCCGGTGGCCCCGCCGACTCGGCCTACCTCGGCGACCTCGGCGGCCTGTCCGCGCACCACCGACTGATCGTCCCGGACCTGCGCGGCACCGGCCGGTCCGCGGTACCCGCGGACCCGTCCTCGTACCGCTGCGACCGGCTCGTCGGGGACCTGGAGGCCCTTCGCGCCCATCTCGGCCTCCCCCGGATGGACCTGCTGGCCCACTCCGCCGGCACGAACATCGCCGCCCAGTACGCGGCCCGGCACCCGGAGCGCGTCGGCAGGCTCGCCCTGATCGGCCCCAGCAGCCGGGCCGTCGACCTGGAGGTCACCGGGGAGACGCGGCGGGAGTACGCGCGGCTGCGCGCGCACGAGCCGTGGTTCCCCGCGGCGTACGCCGCGCTGGTGGAACTCACCGAGGGCCGGGGCGGCGACGCCGAGGCCATCGCACCCTTCTTCCGGGGGCGTTGGGACGCCGCCGCGCGGGAGCACCACGCGGCCTCCCGGCCGGACAACGAGGAGGCCGTCGCCGGCTTCGGCGCCGAGGGGGCCTTCGACCCGGAGGGCACTCGCGCGGCGCTCGCCGCCTTCGGGCACCCCGTACTGCTGCTCACCGGGGAGTTCGACCTGAACAGTCCTCCCCCACTGGCACGCGAGTTCGCCGGGCTGTTCCCCGACGCCGCGTTCGCCGTCCAGCCGGGGGCCGGGCACTACCCGTGGACCGACGACGCCGATGGGTTCACGACCGCCGTGAGCGCCTTCCTGACCCCTTCGTCTCGCGGTACGAGACAGTAGGATTTCGAATTCCCCTCACGGATAACAATTTCCCGTGAAGGGGGTTTGAACTCCGGACGATCTCTTATCCTCCCGCCATGCCGATCTTCGGAACCCGCCGCCGCAAGCCACGCCTCGCACCTGAGCTCGACGACGTCCAACTCGGCCGGGTCCTGAAGGCATTGGAAGGCAGTCCGTCCCCCGGCCTGGCGGACCTTCAGATCGCCCAGGTGGAGCAGCTGCTGGCGGACGCCGGCACGGACTGGGACCGGCGTTCGCACCGGCTCGGCGTCCTGGCCCACGCCGCGGCCGACTCCAACTTCGTACGGACCTGGCCCGCCCGGCGCCCCGGCAGTGGCGACGCGCTCCTGGTGCAGGCCTGGGCGGACCTCGTACGGGGCACCCGCAAGGGCGACATGGACGACGCCCAGACCGCGGTCGACGCCTGCTACGACGCGGCGGACCTCCAGCCCGCCGACCCCGCTCCGTGGGTGGTGCTGCTGGGGATCCTGCGTCTGCTGCGGCGCCCCTCGCAGGAGGTCTTCCGGATATGGCAGGAGGTGCTGTCCCGCGACACCTGGAACCGCGAGGCACACCTCCAGATGCTCGGCTACCTCTCGCCGGACGAGTGCGGCTCGCACATGCAGGTGCTCGAATTCATCGACGCCTCGCGCTCCCGCATGCCGGCGAACGCGCCCACCGCGGGCATAGAGCTGACGGCCACCGTCCGGCGGCACCACACCGGCGCCGCCGCCGAGGACGACCTGAGCACGCTCATGGCACGCAGGCACTGGGCGAGCGCCCCCGCGGCGCCCATCCTCGACCGGGCGTACGCCAACTGGCGCAGCCCCGGATTCCTGCACCACGCGGCGGCCAAGGCCGACCTGAACCTGCTGGCCTTCGCCCTGGTGCAGGCCAATCGCCTCCGGGACGCCGGCGAGGTCTTCGCACTGATCGACGGCACGGTGACCGAGTGGCCCTGGCGCCTGGTCGGCGACCCGATGCAGCAGTACGCGTACTGGCGGGAGCGCGCCCAGCGCTGATCCGCGCCGGGCCTTCAGCCCTTCCTGACCACGCTGGACTTCAGCTGCATGGCGCCGAAGCCCTCGATCCGGCAGTCGATGTCGTGGCCGTCGACCCCGTCGACGAGGCGGATGTTGCGCACCTTCGTGCCCGCCTTGATGCCGGTGGTGCTGCCCTTGACCTTCAGGCCCTTGACCACCGTCACGGTGTCCCCGTCCGACAGCACGTTGCCGACGGAGTCCTTGACCACCCGCTCCTCCGAGGGGGCCTCGCCGGACCCGGCACCGGCGGGCTCCCACTCGTGCCCGCACTCGGGGCAGACGAGCAGGGCGCCCATCTCGTAGGCGTACTCACCGGAACATTCGGGACAGGGGGGCAAGGGGGTTTCGCTCATCCCGTCAGTATATTTCCGGCAACGTGCCGTTCCGCGACCGCCCACCCTTTCCACTGTTCTGACAAATCATCAGGTCATCTGTCCCGGACTATTGACTCTGCTGTCAGCAGTCGAGATTCTCGGTCGGATCCCCCACCGTGCCATCTGCCGAGTGAAAACGTGATGATGACATGTACATGACCCCCCTCCCGCGCTTCAGGCGCAGACCGCTCGCGGTCCTGTCGATACTCCTCACCGTGGTCGCCATGGTGATCGGCCCCGCGTCCACCTCCTCCGCCGCCGACCCCGGCTGGTGGAACCCGGTCGCCCGGCCCGCGCCGGATTCCGAGATCAACGTCACCGGCGAGCCCTTCAAGGGCACCGACGCCCAGGGCAGGGTCCGCGGCTTCGTCGACGCCCACGACCACCTGATGTCCAACGAGGGCTTCGGCGGTCGCCTCATCTGCGGCAAGCCGTTCTCCGAGCAGGGCGTCGCCGACGCGCTCAAGGACTGCCCCGAGCACTACCCCGACGGCACGCTCGCGATCTTCGACATGATCACCAAGGGCGGCGACGGGAAGCACGACCCGACCGGCTGGCCCACCTTCAAGGACTGGCCCGCGCACGACTCGCTCACCCACCAGCAGAACTACTACGCCTGGGTGGAGCGGGCCTGGCGCGGCGGCCAGCGGGTGCTCGTCAACGACCTCGTCACCAACGGGGTCATCTGCTCGGTCTACTTCTTCAAGGACCGCGGCTGCGACGAGATGACCGCCATCCGCCTGGAGGCGCAGAAGACCTACGACATGCAGGCCTACATCGACAAGATGTACGGCGGCCCGGGCAAGGGCTGGTTCCGCATCGTCACCGACTCCGCGCAGGCCCGCGAGGTGATCAAGCAGGGCAAGCTCGCCGTCGTCCTCGGGGTCGAGACCTCCGAGCCCTTCGGCTGCAAGCAGATCCTGGACATCGCCCAGTGCTCCAAGGAGGACATCGACCGGGGCCTGGACGAGCTGCACAAGCTGGGCGTGCGCAGCATGTTCCTCTGCCACAAGTTCGACAACGCGCTCTGCGGGGTCCGCTTCGACGAGGGCGCCCTGGGCACCGCGATCAACGTGGGCCAGTTCCTGTCCACCGGCACCTTCTGGAAGACGGAGCAGTGCGCCGGCCCCCAGCACGACAACCCCATCGGGCTCGCGGCGGCCCCCCAGGCGCAGCAACAGCTCCCGGCGGGCGTGGCCGTGCCCTCGTACGCGTCGAACGCGCAGTGCAACAGCCGAGGTCTGACCGATCTGGGCGAGTACGCGGTGCGCGGGATGATGAAGCGCAAGATGCTGCTCGAGGTCGACCACATGAGCGTCAAGGCCGCCGGCCGCGCCTTCGACATCCTGGAGACCGAGTCCTACCCCGGCGTGATCTCCTCGCACAGCTGGATGGACTCGGAGTGGAGCGAGCGGGTCTACAAGCTCGGCGGCTTCATCGCCCAGTACATGGGCGGCTCCGAGGGCTTCAGCGGGGAGGCCAAGAGCAAGGACGCCCTGCGCGACAAGTACGGCGTCGGCCTCGGGTACGGCACCGACATGAACGGCGTCGGCGGCTGGCCCGGCCCCCGGGGCGCGAACACCCCGAACCCGGTGAAGTACCCCTTCCGCAGCACCGACGGCGGCTCCGTCATCGACAAGCAGACGACGGGCCAGCGCACGTGGGACCTGAACACCGACGGCGCCTCGCACTACGGTCTGGTCCCGGACTGGATCGAGGACATCCGACTCGTCGGCGGCCAGGACGTGGTGGACGACCTCTTCAAGGGCGCCGAGTCCTACCTCGGCACCTGGGGCGCCTCCGAGCGGCACAAGGCCGGCGTGAACCTCGCCGCGGGCGCGCCCACCTCGGCCGGCTCGACGGAGTGGAACCCGTTCGTCAGCTACGCGTCCGGCCGGGCCGTGGACGGCGACACGGGCTCCCGCTGGGCGAGCGACTGGAGCGACGACCAGTGGCTCCGGATCGATCTCGGCAGCACGAACCTCGTCAAGCGCGTCACGCTCAACTGGGAGCGCGCGTACGGTAAGGGCTACAAGATCGAGGTCTCGTCCGACGGGACGAACTGGCAGTCCGTATGGTCCACGACGACCGGTGACGGCGGCCTGGACACGGCGTTGTTCGACGGCGTGTCGGCACGCTACGTACGCGTCCACGGGGTGCAGCGCGGCACCCAGTGGGGCTACTCCCTCTACGAGGTCGGCGTGTACGGCAGCTGACCCCGTACGGGAACACGGAACACCCCGGGGCCGGTCGGATCAGGAGCCCCTCCTGATCCGACCGGCCCCGGCACGAGAACGGGAGGGACCCGATGGCACGGATGCCGTCCGCCGAGCGCCGCCGGCAGCTGACCGAGGCCGCGATCCGCGCCATGACCCGCGACGGCGTCGCCCGGACGACGACGCGGTCCATCGCGGCCGAGGCGGGCGTGTCGCTCAGCGTCTTCCACTACTGCTTCGACTCCAAGCAGGCCCTGCTCGAATCGGTCATCACGACGATCACCGACGAGTACATCACCGTGGTGCGGGAGGCGATCCGGCCCAAGGCCACCCTCCGGGAGACCGTACGGGCCGGCTTCCGGGCGTACTGGGACCACGTGGCCGCCCACCCGGGCACGCACCTGCTCACCTACGAGCTCACCCAGTACGCGATGCGCCAGCCCGGCTTCGAGCACCTGGCGCGCCGGCAGTACGAGGTGTACTCCGAGACCTACACCGAGCTGCTCGAAGAGCTCCGGGGCAGCGTGGAGTTCGAACTGCGCATCCCGCTGCCCGCGCTGGCCCGCTATCTGGTGGCCATGACCGACGGGCTGACGCTGAACCTCCTCGTCCTCGGCGACGACAAGGCCGCCGCGGAGATCCTCGACACGATGACCGAGCACGTGGCCGCGCTCGTCACCCACGACGGCTGACCGCCCGCGCGGGGCCGTCGGCTAGGCCCGGTACAGCAGGGTGGTCAGCACCTCGTGGAGCACCGCCTCCGGGTCCTCCGCGTCCTGCGGCCACCGCCACGCCACGAATCCGTCGGGCCGTACGAGGACCGCTCCGGCCTGGGTCGTGCCGTGCGTCTGCGCCCAGTCGGCGCCCTCCTCCGGGGACAGGTCGGCGTCGGGCCCGGCGCCGATCGCGTAGGCGATCAGGTCCACGCCCAGCTCCCCGGCGACGGAGCGCGCCGCGTCCCGCCACGGCGTGCCCTCGGAGCTGAGCAGCACGAAGGACCGCTCGTAGAGGTCCACGGTCGACACCCGTTCCGCGGGCTCCTCCGGCCCGCGGGTGTGCAGCCACATGTGCGGGGCACGGGTGCCCGGATCGCCGGCCGGCCGCATCCGTTCGGGTACGACGGGCTGGTCGTGGTCGGCGCCCAGGACCGCGCCCTGGTGGTAGCGGTAGCCCATGGCCACGGACAGGACCCCGCCCGGTCGGCCGCCGCCGGGTGCGGCGGAGCCGGGGTCGGGCTCGTAGCCCGGGTGGCTGTGCTCGGCCGAGCGGGCCGAGGCGCGCGCGCTCGTCGCCCGCGCCACCGGCAGTCGTTCGGCCTCGTAGCTCTCCAGGAGGCGGGGGCCCGCCGAGCCCTTCAACACCGCGGCGATCTTCCAGGCCAGGTTGTGGGCGTCCTGGATGCCGGTGTTCGAGCCGAACGCGCCGGTGGGGGACATCTCGTGGGCGGAGTCCCCGGCGAGGAAGACGCGGCCGGAGCCGTACCGCTCGGCGACCCGTTCGGCGGCGTGCCAGGGGGCCTTGCCCGTGATCTCCACGTCCAGGTGGGGCGCGCCGACGGCCCGCCGGATGTGCTCGGCGCAGCGTTCGTCGGTGAAGTCCTCCATGGTCTCGCCCCGGTCGGGGTGCCAGGGCGCGTGGAAGACCCACCGTTCCGCGTTGTCCACGGGCAGCAGCGCGCCGTCCGCGTCGGGTTTGGTCAGGTAGCAGACGATGAAGCGCCGGTCGCCGACCACGTCCGCGAGGCCGCGCGAGCGGAAGGTGACGCTGACGTTGTGGAACAGGTCGCCGGGGCCGGTCTGGCCGATCCGGAGCTCCTCGCGGACGGGGCTGCGCGGCCCGTCGGCGGCGACGAGGTAGTCCGCGCGCACCTTGGTGTGTTCCCCGGTCTCCAGGCTCTTCAGGACGGCGGTCACCCCCGTGGAGTCCTGGTCGAAGGAGAGCAACTCGGTGGAGAACCGCAGGTCGGCGCCGAGCCCCGGGGTGACGGACATCAGCACCGGCTCGATGTCGTTCTGGCTGCACAGGCACCACGACGCCGGGCTGAAGCGGGCGAGGCCGCCGCCGGGGTCGATCTCCTCGAACAGCCATTCCTGGTCGTCGCCGGTGAGCGAGCCGCCCTGCAGGATGCCGTGGTTGTCCGCCAGGACGCTCGCGGCCGCACGGATGCGGCCCTCGACACCCGCGACCCGGAACAGCTCCATGGTCCGCACGTTGATCCCGCGTCCGCGCGGGTGCAGCGAGGTGCCCGCGTGCTTCTCCACGAGCATGTGGCCGATGCCGTGCCGCCCGAGGAACAGCGAGGTGCACAGGCCCACGAGGGAGCCACCCACGATGAGGACCGGCACGCGGTGGTCGACGTTTTCCTTCATGGCTCTTCCATGCCCTGTGCGAGGGCCGTTCCCTCGCCCGTTCACCCGCTTGGTTCTCCCCTCTCGCGCCGGGCGGTCCACGGGACAACGATCGGTTGCGGGTGGCGCCGCCTCCCGTGGCGACCGCGACGTCCCGAAGGAGTGTGAAAGATGACAACTTTGTCGGAACGGATATCCCAGTCCGCCTTCGACGGCTCGAGACTTCGGGTCGTGCTGCTGCTGGATCTGTACGACGGCGCTCAGAACCGGTTCCTGGAGGTGTACGAGCATCTGCGCAAGCAGGTGTCCTCCGTGCCCGGGCACATCAGCGACGAACTGTGCCAGTCGATCGAGAACCCTTCGCAGTGGCTGATCACCAGCGAATGGGAGAGCGCGCCGCGCTTCCTCGCCTGGGTGAACAGCGAGGACCACGTGGCGTCGGTGCAACCGCTCCACGGCTGCGTACGGGACACGCGCTCGCTGCGGTTCAGCGTCATGCGGGGGAAGGCCGAGGACGCCGCTCCCCTGGTCTCCCCGTCGCCTCGCCGCGGGGACGGGGTGGTGCGCCACGCGCTCACCTTCACCGTGAAGCCGGGCAGCGAGGCCGTGGTCGCCGAGCTGCTGTCCTCGTACGTCTCCCCGCAGGCCCGGGTCGACGAGAGCACCCGGCTGCGCCGCACCTCGCTCTTCATGCACGGCAACCGTGTGGTGCGGGCGATCGAGGTGGAGGGCGACCTCCAGGTCGCGCTGAGCCATGTGGCCCGACAGCCGGAGGTGCGGGCGCTGGAGGAGGCCATCAACCCGTACCTGGAACTGGACCGCGACCTCGCCGACCCGGGATCGGCCCGGACCTTCTTCACCCGGGCGGCCCTGCCGGCGGTGCACCACGTGGCGGCGGCGCGGCCCGAGAGCGAGGGCCTCGGACGGCACGCGCTCTTCTATCCCGCGAAGGACGGGTGCGGCATGGCGCTCGCCCGGCTGCTCGCCCGCCAGGACGAGCTGGCGGTGGACGATCCGACGAGCCCCGTCGAGGCGAGCACCGTCTTCGAGCGCGACGACGTCGTCGTCCGGCTCCTGGACGTGCGCGGGCCGCTCGACGCCCGCCCCGCCCTGGCGCTCGGCGTGGAGGGCGACCACAAGGCGGCCGTCCTCGCCCGGCTGCTCGACAGTGCCAAGGACGGGGTGCCCATCACCGACCAGGAGATCTCGCGCTTCCTCGCGCGCTCCGAAATGCGCCTGATCACCGACCGGCGTTCGCCGGCCCGAGCCTGAGGAGTTGTCCGTCATGACCGATCGACTGACCATCGAAGAACTGGCCGCCCTGATGAAGAAGGGCGCCGGCGTCACGGTCGACGCCCGCGAGATGGCGAGCCGCCCCGAATCGGGGTTCGAAGAGTGGGGCCTGGACTCCCTGGGCCTGCTGGGCATCGTCGGCGAGCTGGAGAACCGGCACAGCCGGCCCCTGCCGCCCGAGGCGGAGCGGTGCAAGTCGCCGCAGGAGTTCCTCGACCTCGTCAACGGCGCCCTGATGTCGGGCACCTGAACGGCACCCGGGCAGGGCACGCCTGCGCGAACGCCCCCGGGACCGGCCCTGTGCCGGTCCCGGGGGCGTTCGCGCGGCGGCCGCGCGCCGGGCGGCCCGGTCCGCGGTCCGGTCCGCGGCCGGGTCATCCGGGCACGGTGGACTCGAATGCGTGCAGGTAGGCGTTGACCGGTCGGACCGAGGTGACCACCAGACCGGCGTCCGCCATCCGGGTGCGCATGCTCTCCTCGGTGTGCTTCGCCCCACCGACGTTGAGCAGCAGGAGCAGGTCCATGGCCGTGGTGAACTTCATGGACGGGGTGTCGTCGACGAGGTTCTCGATGACGACGACCCGGGCTCCGGGGCGGGCCGCCGCGATCACGTTCCGCAGGGTCCTGCGGGTGCTGTCGTCGTCCCACTCCAGGATGTTCTTGATGATGTAGAGGTCGGCCTCGACGGGGACGGCCTCGCGGCAGTCGCCGGGGACGATGTCGACGCGTGCCGCGAGCGGGCCGCCGTCCCGCAGCCGGGGATCGGCCTTGGCGGCCACGCCGGGCAGGTCGAGCAGGGCTCCCCGTACGGCCGGGTGCTTCTCCAGCAGGCTCGCCAGCACGTGGCCCTGGCCGCCGCCGATGTCGGCGACCGCCCGGACCCCGGTGAGGTCGAGGAGTTCCGCGACGTCCAGCGCCGACTGCTTGCTGGAGGTGGTCATGGCGCGGTTGAAGACGTGGGCCGACTCGTGGGCGTCCTCGTGCAGGTAGTCGAAGAAGCCCTTGCCGTAGAGCTCCTGGAACACGCTGCCGCCGGTGCGCACGGCGTCGTCGAGGCGCGGCCAGGCCTGCCAGGTCCAGGGCTCGGTGCACCACAGGGAGATGTAGCGCAGGCTGTGCGGATCGTCCTCGCGCAGCAGCCGGGACATGTCCGTGTGGACGTACGCGCCCTGGTCGGTCTCTTCGAAGATCCCGTAGCAGGACAGGGCCCGCAGCAGTCTGCGCAGCGGCCGGGGCTCGCACCCGACGGCCGTCGCGAGCTCCTCGACGCCGGCGGGCGCGTCGCCGAGCGCGTCGGCGACTCCGAGGCGGGCCGCGGCCCGGACGGCCGCGGCGCAGGCCGCGCCGAAGACGAGCTCGCGCAGCCGCATGCCCGGTTGGGGGGTGTGGGGCTGGGCGGGAGGTGAGAGGGGGGTCGGCTTCGGACTCACCGTGGTCATGGGGTCTCGTCTCTCCTGGTGGCGGGCGGCACGGTCAGCACATCCCGGCGGGCACGGACGTCCGGCAGCGGTTGCCGGTGAACTTGTTGCCGGTGCCGGTGCCCTGGTTGGCGAGGTCGGCCGGCATGTTGCCGCGTACGACGTTGTCCTTGATGACGTTGTCGCTGTTCTTGGCGCCCACGAAGCTCTTGAACAGCAGGATCCCGCCCGACAGCGGCGAGGAGCCGACGTTGTCGCGGACGGAGTTGGAGCGGATCACCGTGTCCTCGGCGCCGGTGAGGACGATGCCGACGCCCTGGATGTCGGGGAGTCGGGTGTTGCCCTTGCAGAACTTGTTGTTCGCGTGGATGCGGTTGCCGCGGATGGTCATGTCCCCGGCGCCGGGGATGCCCTCGTCGCCGACGACGAACACGCCGCCGCAGTTCCCGGTGAGGGTGTTGTCGTTGACGGTGAGGTTCCGGACGCGCCTGACCGTCACTCCGATCCGGTTCCCGGTCAGGGTGTTGTCCCGGACCACGGCTCCGAGCGTGTCGGTGGCGCCGCCCTCCCGGTCGACGGTGTTGGCGATGAAGATGCCGGACTCCACGTTGTCCCGGGCGGTGTTGCCTCGGAACAGCCCGCGGGTGGACCGCTCCTGGGCGATGCCCCAGGTGCCGTTCTTCTCGGAGATCACCTGCTCGACGGAGAGGCGGTCGGTGCGGGAGGCCCAGATGCCGTTGCGCTTGAAGCCGGAGACGGTCAGCGAACGGATGCTCACCCGGTCGACGTCCTTCTCCGCCGTGCCCATCACGCAGATGCCGGTGTCGGCCTGCGAGCAGGCGGCGCCGGCCGCGCGGGCGGGCGGAGCCGCGGCGGCGGGGGTCTGCGGCGGCTTGATGACGGTCTGGCGCCCCCACCCGCGCAGCGTCAGCCGCTTGGTGATCAGCACGTGCTCCCGATAGGTGCCGGGCAGCACGGTGATGCTGTCTCCCGGCTTCGCGGCGTCCACGGCCGCCTGGATCGATTCTCCCGGATGCACCATGTGTCCGGCCGCGGCGGCGGGTGGCGCGGCGACGCCCAGGCCGGCGGCGATGACCGCTGTGATGCATGTGAGGCATTTGAGTTGTCGGTTCGTCACATTTTCGAAGCTAGGGGCGATCACCACCGCCCGCCACACCGGGTAAGCGGATGGATACATCCCGTGGGCAAACGGCTGCATTTTGGGGCCCGTCGGCGTGGCGGCCTTCCCCTGTTGCCCACGTCTCGGGAACGGGCCTGGTCGGCGGGGGTTTCCCGGATCCGCCGGGGACGGGCAACGGGAAACCCGTCGACCCCGGTCCGGCGGCGGGCACACGCTGAAGGGGTCCGCACGAAGCGGGACCCGGAGCAAGACCGGAGCAGGACCGGAGCCAGACCCGAGGGGAAAACATGTACAAGCTGTTCCGCGGCGCCGCCGCACTCGCGACCGCCACCGTCGCCGTCGTCGCGCTGAGCGGCACGGTTCAGGCCAAGCCCGCCGACGCGTGGGCCGGGTGCCCGGACGGAGCGGTCTGCATCTATCCGCAGAACCAGAACCCGGCCGTCAAGCCGACCCACGTCTTCTACAGCTACGGGGCCCACAACCTGAACGGCCAGTACGGGAACCACTGGGTCCTCAACAACCAGTACGGCGGTGCGACCGCAAACCTGTGCACGGGCTACAACGGCGGGGGCTGCGGCAACCCCATCGCGGCCAAGACGGGCGTCTACGCCGACCTGACGCCCATCAACTCGATCCGCCTCAACCCGTAGCACCGAACCCCCACGCGGGAGCGTCCGGAGCCGTGCCCGAAGCGGCTCCGGACGCTCCTGTTCTGGTCATTCGCGTGCGAGCACCCGGCTCGCCGTCAGTCCCCCGCTGTAGCCTGGGCAGTGCCGTCTCGCTGCCTCGGCACGCACTGCCATGGGGGATGTTGTGGGGGATCCGGACCACCGCCGGAAGACCGATCACCAGCTCGATTTCGACCTTGCCGAAGACGCCGACCCACCCTTCTCCGTTCGATTGCGCCGTCTGCGGGTGCAACGCGGGCTGTCACTGGCCGACCTGGCCCGGCAGACGCACTACAGCAAGGGTTACCTGAGCAAGATCGAGACCGGCGCGAAGCGCGCGACCCCCGACGTGGCGCGCCGCTGCGACGAGGTACTGCGAGCGGAGGGCGAACTCCTGCGGATGGTGCGGGAAGGCGAACCACCACCGGCGGCCGACCACCCCGCCGATCCCGGCGAGTGTCCCTACCGGGGCCTGCCGGCGTTCACCGTGCGGGAGGCGGGCTGGTTCTTCGGCCGGGAGCGGGCCACCGCCGAGTTGGTGGAGCGGGCGTTCGAGCGGATCGGCAGCGGTCCGCTCCTGCTCGTCGCCCCGTCGGGCGCCGGCAAGTCGTCCCTGCTGAACGCGGGCCTCGTACCGGCCCTGCGGCGCCCGGGCGGCTTCCCGATGGCGGGAGCCGACTCCTGGCCGGTGGTGCGGCTCACTCCCACGGCGCATCCCCTGGACGAACTGCTGGACCGTACCGCGAAGGTGCTCGGCACCGATCCCGGCCTCACCGCGCAGGGGTTGGCGGCAGAGCCGAGGGCGCTGCTCGCGGCCGTCCGCCGGCTGTGCGGCGACTCGCCCGCGGACCCGCGGGAGCGGCCGGCCCCGCCGCCGCGGCCGGTGCTGATCGTCGATCAGTTCGAGGAGCTGTTCACCCTCTGCTCCGACGAGGAGGAACGGCGCTCGTTCGTACGGGTGCTGCGGGCCCTGGCCGGGGCCCCCGCGGCGCAGGACGGGTACGACCCGGCACTGGTGGTGCTCGGGGTGCGGGCCGACTTCTCGGGCAACTGCCTGGACCTTCCCGAGCTGGCCCCGGTCTTCGCCGAGGGCCTGTTCGTGCTGCCGCCCATGTCCGTGGCGGAACTGCGCGAGTCGGTCGCGCGCCCGGCGGAGCGTGCCGGGCTCTGCATCGAACCGGGCCTCGTCCCCCTGCTGCTGCGCGACGCCGGTCTGCGGGGCGATCCGCCGGACCGGATCCCCTCCGGCGCTCTCCCCCTGGTCTCCCACGCGCTGATGGCCACCTGGCGCCGGCGGGAGGGGGACACGCTGACCGTCGCCGGGTACGAACGGACCGGCGGGATCCGGGGCGCGGTCGCGCGGACCGCCGAAGACGTCTTCGCCCGCCTGTACCCGGCCGAGCAGCGGGCCGTCCGGCGGATGCTCGTACGGCTCGTCCACGTGGTCGACGGCGCCGACGGCTCGGGGGTGACGCGGCGCCGGATGAGCCGGAGCGAGCTCATGGCGGCGCATCCCGCCGGGCCCGACCGCGCGGCGGCAGCGCTCGACAGCTTCGTACGGGCCCGCCTGATCACCATGGACAGCGACACCGTGGAGATCACCCACGAGGCGCTGCTGGAGGCCTGGCCGCGGCTGCGCGGCTGGATCCGGGCCGACCGGGCGGGGCTGCTGATCCACCAGCAACTGGCCCTCGCCGCCGCCGAGTGGGAGCGCGAGGGGCGCGATCCGTCGGCCCTCCATCGTGGTGCCCGGCTGGAGAACGCCCGGGCCTGGGCCGACGAACTCGACGGCCGCGGTCGCCTCGGCCCCTTGGAGGAGGCCTTCCTGCGGGCCAGTCAGGCCGCCGAGGAGGCCCGGCAGCGGCAGGTCGGGCGCCAGGTACGGCTGCGACAGAGGATGTTGGCCACGCTGGTGGTCCTGCTGGTCCTCGCCGTGGGCGCGGGCGGGCTCGCGTACCAGCAGCGGGCCGGCGCGCTCGGTCAGGAGCGCGTGGCGCGGTCGCGGGCGCTCGCCCTGCAGTCCGCGGCGCTCTCGGCCGGGCAGCCCGAGGCCTCGATGCGGCTCGCCGGGGAGGCCTATCGCGCCGCGCCGACGAGCGAGGCCCGGGGCGCCCTGCTCAGCACGCAGTCGCAGCCGTTCATCGCCCGGCTCGGCGGGCACTCCGGTCCCGTCAACGCCGTGGCGTTCGCACCCGACGGCCGGACCCTGGCCTCGGCCGGGGCCGACGGCACGGTGCGGGTTCGGGAGACGGCCGGGCACCGGACCCTGGCGTCCTTCACCGTGCCGGGCAGGGTCCGCGCGGTGGCGTTCAGCCCTGACGGCCGCACCCTCGCGGCCACTTCCACGGACGGGCCGGCCCGACTGTGGGACGTCGCCGGGCGCCGTACGGCGGCGGTGTTCCCGGCGAGCACGTCCGGCGCCCGGGCCGTCGCCTTCGCCCCGGACGGCCGGACCCTGGCCGTCGCGGGCCCGGACGGGACGATCCGGCTGTGGGGCACGACGTACGACGGGGCGGGCGACGCGGCGGCCGGGGGCGCGGCCGGGGAGCGCCGGGCCGTGGCCTCCCTGGAGGGGCACACGGGCAGGGTCAACGCCCTCGCCTACGCCCCGGACGGCCGGACGCTCGTATCGGCCGGCGCGGACCGGACCGTGCGGCTGTGGGATCCCGTCGAGGCCCGCCCGCTGGCCGTCCTCGCCGGGCACACCGACGAGGTGCTGGGCGCGGCGTTCGCCCCGGACGGTCGTACGGTCGCCAGCGGGGGCGTCGACCGGACGGTCCGGCTGTGGGACGTGGCCATGCGCCGGACCACCGCGACCCTGACCGGCAACAGCGACGACGTGAACGGGGTCGCGTACACCCCGGACGGGACGACGGTGGTGAGCGCGGGCGGGGACGGGGCGACCCGGTTGTGGGACGTGGGCAGCGGCCGGCTGACGGCGACCCTGTCCGGGCACACCGACTACGTCCTCGGGGTGGCCGTCGATCCGGCCGGTGCGGTACTGGCCACCGCCGGGTTCGACCAGTCCGTGGTCCTGTGGGACCTGCGCGGCGCGGTGCTGGCCTCGCGGCCGTTCTCGGAGATCTGGCACGCGGCGTACAGCCCCGACGGGAAGCTCCTGGCCACGGCGGAGGGGGACCACGCGGTGCGGCTCTGGGACGTCGCCGGCCGCAAGGTGCTCGCCGCCTTCGAGGGGCACGGCGAGACGGTGTTCTCGGTGGCCTTCTCCCCCGACGGCCGCACGCTCGCCTCCGCCGGGTCGGACGGCACGATCCGCCTGTGGGACGTCCCCGCGCGCCGCTCCTCGGCCGTCCTCCCGGGCCGGGCGGGGACGGTGTTCTCGGTGGCCTTCTCCCCCGACGGCCGCACCCTGGCCTCCGCCGGCTCCGACGGTGCCGTCCGGCTGTGGGACACCGCCGGGGGCACCGAGTCGGCCGTCCTCACCGGTCACACGGACTTCGCCAACGACGTGGCCTTCAGTCCCGACGGACGCACCCTGGCCAGTGCCGGAGACGATCTCACGGTGCGGCTGTGGGACGTGGCCGGGCGCCGCGCCCTCGCCACGCTCTCCGGTCACACGGGTGCGGTGCGCGGGGTGGCGTTCAGCCCCGACGGGACCACCCTGGCCAGCAGCGGCAACGACGGTACCGTCCGGCTCTGGGACGCCCGGCGCCGGCGCTTCGAGGCCGCTCTGACCGGCCACACCGGTTCGGCCCGCGGCATCGCGTTCTCCCCCGACGGCCGGACCCTCGCCAGCAGCGGCAACGACCGTACGGTGCGGCTGTGGGACGTGGCCGGGCGCCGGCCGGTGGCCGCGCTGTCGGGGCACACCAACGCGGTCTGGGGCGTGGTGTTCTCCCCGGACGGGCGGACGGTGGCCTCCAGCAGCACCGACGGCACGGTCCGGCTGTGGGATCCGGACGTCGGGGCGCGCCTGGCGTCGATCGCCCGGACGCTGCGGCCGGGCGACTGAGCGTACGGCCGCCGAAGGGACCGGTCGCGCCTACGCGTTGGCGATGACCAGCAGGGTGCGGGCGGGCTCCGGGCCCGACAGGCGGCAGCGGTGCGGGACCTCGCCGCGGTGGTGGGCGCTCTGACCCGCGCGCAGGGTGAGCGGGTCCTCGCCCTCGACCTCCAGGACGATTTCGCCCGCGAGGACGTACAGGAAGTCCTCGCCGGGGTGTTCGAACCAGCCGCGCTCGCCCTGTCCGGGCTCGAAGTGGTGCTCGTACGCCTCCATCAGGGTGCTGCGCCCGCCGGGGATGAGCACCTGCGCGATCTGCCCGGCGGCCTCTTCGACCCGGATCACCTGCGGGTCCGCCTCGTGGCTGACCGTGCCGGGCCGGCCGGGCGGTCGCAGGAAGGTGCCGGGGGTGACGTCGAGGGCCTCGGCGATCCGGTAGATGGAGCTGAGGCTGGGCGTGGCGAGCCCGCGTTCCAACTGGCTGAGGAAGGGCTGCGAGAGCCCCGACCGGGCGGCGAGGACGGCCATGGAGACGCCGCGCCGCTTGCGGCAGTCGCGGATCACCTGTCCGACCTCTATGGCTTCGGGCGTGGGTTCTGGGCGAGACACGCTGGTGAACGTACCTCATGGCGGATCCCGGGCCGGGTGGCTCCGGGAGGTTTCGTACTGCCGCAACACTCCCTTAATAAGCGTCGTCAATTATTGACCTCACTTATCCCGCCTTGAGCGAACGCCCGCCCCGGGCGAACGAACGACCCAGGAGCCGCCCCGTGCACGCCACCCCCTCACCGCCCGGCCGGGCCCTCGGCCGACTCGGCCCGGCCCTGGGCGCGGCCGGTGCCGTACTCGCCCTCTGGTACGTGCTCGCCGGGTCCGGGGCGGTGGCTCCCGGGCTGCTGCCCACGCCCGGGCAGACCCTCGCCGCCTTGGCGGACAGCGCCTCCAGCGGCACCCTGGCCACGGACCTCGGCGCCAGCCTGACCCGGGCGGGACAGGGCTTCGCCCTCGGCGCGGCCGTCGGCAGTGCGCTCGGCTTCGCCACCGGCAGTCTGCCCTGGCTGTCCGCCGCGGTGTCCCCGGTGGTCTCCTTCCTCCGCCCGATCCCCGCGATCGCACTGGTGCCGTTGGCCACCGCCTGGTTCGGCATCGGCGAGAGCGCCAAGCGCCTGCTCATCGCGTACGCCGTCCTCCTCGCGGTGTGGCTGTACGTGCACGACGGGGTCTCCCGGGTGCCCGTCTCGCACCTGCGGGCGGCCCGGTCGCTCGGGGCGCCGCTGCACCGGCGGATCACCGAGGTCCTGCTGCCCGCGGCGGCCCCCGCTCTGCTCGCGGCGCTGCGTTACGGGGCCTCGGTGGCGCTGCTCGCGCTGGTCGCGGCCGAACTGGGCGGCGCGGACAGCGGATTGGCGTACCGGCTCCAGGTCGACGGCCAGTTCCTGCGGGTGGACCGGATGTTCGCGGGGCTGCTCGTCCTCGGGCTGCTCGGGGTGGCCGTCGACCTGGTCCTGGCGGCGGTCGGTCGCCGGTTCGCGCACTGGAGCGAGTCATGAGCCTCGACGTACGCCTGGAGGGGCTGTCGGTCGGCTACGGCGCGGCCCCGGTCCTGGAGCACACCGATCTGGAGTTCCCGGCCGGCTCGTTCACGGCCCTGCTGGGCCCCAGCGGCTGCGGCAAGTCCACCGTACTGAACACGATCGCGGGGTTCGTACGGCCCGCCGCCGGGCGGGTGACCGCCGGCACGGCGCCGGTGCTCGGGCCGGGCCCGGAACGGGGCGTGGTCTTCCAGCACTACGCGCTCTTCCCCTGGCGCACGGCCCGCGGGAACGTCGAGTTCGCCCTCAAGCGGCTCGGCCTGCCCCGCGCGGAACGCCGGCGGCGGGCGCTGGCGGCGCTCGCCGAGGTGGGCCTCGCGGACGGCGCGGAGAAGTACCCGGCGGAGCTGTCGGGCGGGATGCGCCAGCGCGTGGCACTGGCCCGCGCCCTGGCCGCCGAGCCGGAAGTCCTGCTGATGGACGAGCCGTTCGGGGCGCTCGACGCCCTGACCCGGACCCGGATGCAGGAGCTGCTGCGGGAGCTGTGGCGGCGCACCGGCACCACCGTCCTGTTCGTCACGCACGACATCGACGAGGCACTGGCCCTCGCCGAACGGGTGATCGTCCTCGGCGGCTCGCCCGGCCGCGTGCTCGCCGACCACCCCGTCCCGGCCGGGCCGCCCGACCCGGACCTCCGCTCCTTGATCGCCCGCCATCTCGGCTCCGAATGACCCCCTCGCCTCCCCCTTCGACCCTCGCCCCCGGAAGGACCTCCACCATGCTCAGACCCCGTGCGGTCGCCGCCGTACTCCTGACGGCCCTGCTCTCCACCGTCGCCACCGCCTGCGCCGGCTCCCCGTCCGACAAGGCGGGCGCCGGCGGCCGGCCGGCCGTCTCCATCGCGGCGAGCGACCACCTCGGCGGCGCCCCCGTCTACGTGGCCCAGGAGCGCGGGCTCTGGTCCGCGCAGGGCGTCGACGCCACCGTCACCACCCATCCCACGGGCCGCGACGCGCTGAACGCCGTGCTCGGCGGCCAGGCCCAGCTCGGCGTCGTCGGCGACCTGCCCGCCGTGACCGCCGCGCTGGGCGGGCGCGAGCTGCGGATCGTCGCCGACCTGTCCCGGTTCTCGGACTGGCGGCTGCTGACCCGGGCCGACCGGTCGATCACCGGGTTCGCCGCGCTGAAGGGCCGCAAGGTGGGCGTCCCGCAGGGCACGAACGTCGAGTACGCGCTGTCGCGGATGCTCGCGTCGGCGCAGCTGACGGCCGCCGACGTGACGGTGGTCAACCTGGCCCCGAACCAGGTCCCCTCCGCGCTGGCCCGCGGCGACATCGACGCCGGCGTCACCTTCCCCGGCTTCTACGACGCCACCCGCACGGCCCTGGGCGGCGACTACGCCGAGCTCCCCTTCACCGGGTACACCGCGAGGACCCTCCTCGTCGCCGGCCCCAAGGCCGACAAGGAGACCACGGCCGCGGTGCTCCGCACCGTGCTGGGCGCGCAGCGCGAGATCGCCGCCGACCCGGCGGGCGCGCGCAAGGCCGTGGTCACCCAGTCCAAGGGCACCCTCCAGGCCGGATACGTCGACGTCTTCCAACCCCGCTACACCTACGGCGCCGCCCTCTCGCCCGAGCTGCTCGCGCAGCTGGAGGAGGAGGCCGGCTGGGCGAAGGCCGCCCAGGGCCTCCCGGGAGCCGCGGACCGTGCCTCGCTGCAGCGGTACCTGGACCCCGCACCCCTGACGGCCGCCGACGCGTCCGCCGTCACCGTCCACTGACGTCCCCCGGACCCACGTCCCCCGGGCCGACATCCCCCGACCCGACGTCCCCCGACCCGGCTTCCATCGAGCCGGCTTCCCCCGAGGAGATCCCCATGACCGTCGACCAGAACACCCTGCGCCGCCGCGGCGTCGGCCTGATCGCCCACGACCCCGAGCGCAGCTACGGCGGCTACACCCTCTACACGCCGATCACCAGCGCCGGCGAGATCCACCTCGTCGACATCGAGGGCCGAACCGCCCACACCTGGAACTCCCCCCACCCGCCCGGCCGCCAGGCGCAGCTCCTCCCCAACGGGAACCTCTTCTACGCGGCCAAGGACACCAGCGGCCCGGTCCTCTTCCCCATCTGGGAGGTCTACCACGGCGGCATCTTCCAGGAGCTGGCCCCGGACTCCTCCGTCGTGCGCGAGGTCCGCCACCCCTTCCACCACCACGACGCCACCGTCCTGCGCAACGGCAACCTCCTCATCGGTGCCGTGGAACCCCTCGACCCCGCCGACGCGGCCCGTATCCGGGGCGGCATCCCCGGCTCCGAGGCGCCGGGCGGGGTGATCTACGGGGACGTGGTGTACGAACTGACCTGGGACGGCGAGATCGTGTGGCGCTGGGCCGCCATCGAGCACCTCGACCCCGAAGAGGTGCCGCTCGACCGGCACTTCGACCGCAACCACTGGCCGATGGCCAACACCGTCAACGAAAGCGCGGACGGTTCCGTCGTCGTGGGCTTCCGCAGCGCGTCCACCGCCGTGTCGATCGACCGCGCCGACGGATCCGTCCAGTGGCGGTTCGGCCCCGACGTGCTCGCGCAGCAGCACCACCCGCACGAGCTGCCCGGCGGGAACATCCTGGTCTTCGACAACGGCAGTTACCGCGACACGACGTCCGTGCCGTACTCGCGCGTGCTCGAGCTCGACCCGCGCACGGGCAAGGAGGTGTGGTCGTACGAGGACAACCCGCCGCAGAACTTCTACAGCCCGTACATGTCCAGCGCGCAGCGTCTGCCGAACGGCAACACCTTCATCGCCGAGGGCTCCTTCGGCCGGCTCTTCGAGGTGACCCCGGACCGGGAGGTGGTGTGGGAGTTCGTTGTCCCGCAGTTCCGGTCCTTCGGCGACGGTGTGGGTCTGGAGTCCTCGGCCGGCGCCCAGAACTCCGTCTTCCGCGCCTACCGCTACAGCGCGCAGGAGCTGCCCTGGCTGTGAACGGCAGCCCTGTTTCATTTCACCAAGAGGCGTTCTGTGTACGGCGGATGAAATGGCCGTGTGCTCACACGCATACCGATATCGAGGACGTTGACAGCCCTTCTCGGGCTGCCTAGCTTACGCCGCAGAAATCCATATCAGCGGCCTCCTCCGACCGGCATGACGGCTGCTTTTGGGCGATTCGATTCATCGAATCCGAAGCTGCTGGAGCGTCCTTGACCGAATCACTCACCCTCGCCGCGCCCCCCGGGGCCGCCGAACCCCCCGGGCCGGCCGAGCGGGTCCTCCCGCTCCGCCGGCCCTGGCGGTGGATCGCCACCGCCGTCGTGCTGGTACTGGTCGCCCAGGCCGGCCACGGACTGCTGACGAACCGCTTCTACCAGTGGGACCGGTTCGCCTACTGGTTCGTGCGCCCCGTCGTCCTCGACGGACTGCTCGTCACCCTCCAAGTGGCCGCGTACAGCGCGGTCCTGGGACTGATCGGCGGGATACTCCTCGCCCTGGCCAGGCTCTCGCCGCATCCGGTGCTGCGGTCGGTGAGCTGGACGTACGTCTGGCTGTTGCGGTCCGTGCCGCTGATCGTCGTCCTGCTCTTCCTCTACAACTTCAGCGCGCTCTACCCCAGGTTGAGCATCGGTGTGCCCTTCGGCCCCGCCTTCTTCACCTTCGACGAGTCCCGTCTCGCGACCGACATGGTGCTGGCGGTGGTGGGGCTGAGCCTGGTCGAAGCGGCCTACGCGGCCGAAGTGGTACGGGCGGGCCTGCTCTCCGTCGACCACGGCCAGCACGAGGCGGCAGCGGCGCTGGGTCTGCCCAAGCGGTACCAGTTCACCCGGATCGTCTTCCCCCAGGCCCTGCGCGCGATCGTCCCCGCGTACGTGAACCTGCTGCTCGGGCTGGTCAAGGCCACGTCGCTGGTCTTCTACGTGTCCCTGCTCGACCTCTTCGGCACGGTGCAGAGCCTCGGCAGCACCTACTCCGGCGACGTGGTGCCGCTGCTGCTGGTGGCCACCGCCTGGTACGTGATCCTCACCAGCGTGATCTCCGTCGTCCAGTTCTACGTGGAGCGGTACTACGCGCGCGGCGCCCTGCGCACCCTGCCGCCCACCCCCGTGCAGCGGGCCCGGGCGGGCCTGCGCGATCTGCGGGCCCGGTTCCGCGAGGAGACGGCACGATGACCGCGACCACCGCCACGAACGCTTCCGCGCGGCCGGCCGCGATCGAGGTGCACGACGTGCACAAGTGGTTCGGGGGCCGCCGGGTCCTGAACGGGGTCAACCTGACGGTCCGGCCGGGCACGGTCACCGCGGTCCTGGGACGCTCCGGCTCCGGCAAGTCCACGCTCCTGCGGGTCGTCAACCACCTGGAGAAGCCCGAGGCCGGGTACGTCAGCGTGGGCGGCGAGCTCATCGGCGTGGAGCGCCACGGGGGACGGCTGAAGGAGCTCGCCGAGCGGGAGATCCTCGCCCAGCGCGGCCGGATCGGCTTCGTCTTCCAGAACTTCAACCTCTTCCCCCACCTGACCGTCCTGGACAACGTCGCCGCGGCCCCGGTGGCCACCGGTCGGCTTCCCCGGGCCGGGGCCGAGTCCCTGGCGCGCGAGCTGCTGGAGCGGGTCGGACTCGGGGACCGGACCGGCGCCTACCCCCGACAGCTCTCCGGGGGCCAGCAGCAGCGGGTGGCCATCGCCCGCGCCCTCGCCCTGCGGCCCGGGGTCATCCTCTTCGACGAACCCACCTCGGCGCTCGACCCGGAGCTCGTCGGAGAGGTGCTCTCCGTCATCAAGGACCTGGCCACGGGCGGCACCACGCTGCTGATCGTGACGCACGAGATCGGCTTCGCGCGCGAGGTCGCCGACGAGGTGGTCTTCCTCGACGAGGGCCGCATCGTCGAACAGGGGCCGCCCGAGCAGGTGCTCGACCGGCCGGCCCATCCCCGTACCCGCGAGTTCCTGAGCAAGGTCCTCTGACTCCCCCGCATTCCGCCCCACCCACTCCCGTAAAGGAACATCGATGCACCGCCAGTCCTCCCTGCGCACCAGACTCGTACGCGGTCTCGGCGCCGCGACCGCCACCGTGGCCCTCTCCTCCGGGCTCACCGCCTGCGGCGGCGACGCCGAGGCCAGTGGACCGGCCTCCGACGTGGTCACCATCGGCGGGGTCTCCAACGGCGCCGCCGAGCAGGCCGAGCTGTCCGTCCCGGTCGTCGAGTCGCTGCGCAGCCGGCTTCCCGCGTCCGTCCGCGAACGAGGTGAGCTGGTGATCGGTGTCGGCGCGCTGCCCGCGGGCTTCCCGCCACTGGCGTACGTCGGAACCGACCAGCAGACGCTGACCGGGGCGGAGCCCGACCTCGGCAGGCTGGTGGCGGCCACCCTCGGGCTCAAGCCCGTGGTGAAGAACTCCACCTGGGAGAACCTCTTCGTCGGCGTCGACAGCGGCAAGGTCGACGTCGCCTTCAGCAACGTCACGGTCACCGAGGAACGCAAGAAGAAGTACGAGTTCGCCTCGTACCGCAAGGACAACCTGGGCTTCGAGGTGCTGAAGGACAGCAACTGGAACTTCGGCGGCGACTTCCGCAACCTCGCCGGTCGCAACGTCGCGGTCGCCAAGGGCACCAACCAGGAGAAGATCCTGCTGGAGTGGCAGACGAAGGCCAAGGCCGAGGGCAAGGACTTCGACATCAAGTACTTCCCGGACTCCAACAGCACCTCCCTGGCCCTGAGCGGCAAGAAGATCGACGTCAATTTCGCCCCGAACCCGTCCATCGCCTACCACATCACCCAGACGGCGGGGACCAGCACGCCCACGCGCAACGCCGGCTCCTACTCCGGCGCCGGCGAGTCGCTCCAGGGCCTGATCGCGGCGACCGCCAAGAAGGACAGCGGGCTGGCCGAGCCGGTGGCGGCGGCGATCGACCACCTGATCGAGAACGGCCAGTACGGCAAACTGCTGGCCGCCTGGAACCTCCCCGACGAGGCGCTCACGAAGTCGGAGATCAACCCGCCCGGCCTGCCGCTGTCCAACTCATGAGCACGGGCGCGCGCACGTCGCTCTCCCCGCACGTGCTCGACAACCCGGCCTGGGCATCGCTCTCCGGTGCGCACGCCGCCCTCGCCGAGCACCCGGCGGGCGGCGGCGGGCGTGCCGCCCGGTACCCCGCCGACGTGTCGCCCTTCACCGCCCTCGCCGACCCGGACGACCCGCGTTCCTGGGCCGACCTGCGCACGCTGGTCGGCGACGGCGGGATCGCCGGGTTGTCCGGGGTCCTGACCCCGCCCGAAGGCTGGGAGACGATCGACTCCGTCCCGGGTGTCCAGCTGGTCGACACGTCGCTGCGCGTCGAACCGGCCCCCGAGGCGGTCCGGCTGGGCCCCGCCGACGTACCGGAGGTCCTCGCCCTGATCGAGCTGACGCGGCCCGGGCCGTTCCGGCCCCGCACCGTCGAGCTGGGCACGTACCTGGGCATCCGCCACCGGGGCCGGCTCGTCGCGATGGCCGGTGAGCGGCTGCGGCCGCCCGGCTGGACCGAGATCAGCGCGGTCTGCACCCATCCGGGCCACCGGGGGCGGGGGCTGGCGACACGGCTGGTCCGCGCGGTGGCGGCGGGCATCCGGGAGCGCGGCGAGGTTCCCTTCCTGCACACCGCCGCGAGCAACACCGACGCGATCCGGCTCTACGAATCGATCGGTTTCACACTGCGCCACCGGCCCTTCTTCATGGCCGTCCGGGCGCCGGGAAACACCGCCGCCAAACCCTCGTAACACTGCCAAGTTCTTTTCATATGGCGGTCATTGAACGGCCCCGGCGGCGCGGCGTAGCGTTTTCGGAAAGATCTCCTTTCATTTCCACGGCCCGATCCGCATTCCCCTCGGTACGGCCTACAGGGAAGGCTCAATTCGACGTGTCCACACTGCATCTCGCCGTCGCCCTCGACGGCACGGGCCGGCACCCGGCCTCCTGGCGCGAGCCGGGCGCCAGGCCCGCGGAGCTGTTCACCGCCCGTTACTGGGCCGACCTCGCCGCCGAGGCCGAGGCCGGGCTGCTGGACTTCGTCACCTTCGAGGACGGCCTCGCCCTCCAGTCCTCCTCCCCCGCCGCGCCCGACGAACGTACGGACCAGGTGCGCGGGCGGCTGGACGCGGTGCTCACCGCCGCCCGGATCGCACCCCTGACCCGGCACATCGGCCTGGTCCCCGGTGTGACGGCCACCCACACCGAGCCGTTCCACATCTCCAAGGCCGTCGCGACGCTCGACCACGTCAGCCGGGGCCGGGCCGGCCTCGGCATCCAGGTGAGCGGACTGCCCCACGAGGCACGCCACTTCGGTCGCCGTGCGTTCCCGGTGCCCGAGGCCGAGCTGTACGAGGAGGCCGCGGACCACGCCGAGGTGGTCCGGCGGCTGTGGGACAGCTGGGAGGACGACGCGGAGATCCGGGACGTGGCCACGGGCCGCTTCGTGGACCGCCACAAGCTGCACTACATCGACTTCGCGGGCCGGTACTTCACGGTGCGGGGCCCTTCGATCACCCCGCGCCCGCCGCAGGGCCGGCCCCTGATCGCCGCGGCGTCCGGGGTCCTGGACGGCTCGGCCGACCTCGTGTACGTCGGCGCGCGGGACGCCGACGGGGCCCGCACCGCGGCGTCCCTGATCACGGGCGACCCCGCGCACGTCTTCGGCGACCTCACGGTGTTCCTGGACGCGGACGCGGCGGCCGCCGAGGGTCGCCGAGCCCGGCTGGACGAGCTCGACCCGAGCCCGTACGGCGAGGGCACGCAGACCTTCACCGGAACCCCGGCGCAGCTCGCGGACCTGCTCCAGGACCTGCGGGCGGCGGGTCTGACCGGGTTCCGGCTGCGGCCCGGCGTGATCGCCCACGACCTGCCCGCCATCACCCGCTCCCTGGTGCCCGAGCTCCAGCGGCGCGGGGCCTTCCGCCGCACGTACGAGGCGGACAGCCTGCGCGGCCTCCTGGGGCTGGAGCGCCCCGGCAGCCGCTACGCCCGACCGACCGCCGCCTGACCGCCTGACCGACACGAGACCGGAAAGGACGACCCATGAGCACCAAGCCGCTCAAGCGGATCCATCTCGCCGCCCACTTCCCGGGCGTCAACAACACCACCGTGTGGAGCGACCCGGCGGCCGGCAGCCACATCGACTTCGACTCGTTCGTCCACTTCGCGCGGACCGCCGAGCGCGCCAAGTTCGACTTCCTCTTCCTGGCCGAGGGGCTGCGGCTGCGCGAACAGGGCGGGAAGATCTACGACTTGGACGTGGTGGGCCGGCCCGACACCTTCACGGTGCTCGCCGCGCTGGCGGCGGTCACCGAGCGCCTCGGCCTGACCGGCACCATCAACTCCACCTTCAACGAACCGTACGAGGTGGCCCGCCAGTTCGCCTCGCTCGACCACCTCTCCGACGGCCGCTCCGCCTGGAACGTCGTCACCTCCTGGGACGCCTTCACCGGGGAGAACTTCCGCCGCGGGGGCTTCCTGCCGCGCGAGGACCGCTACTCCCGAGCCCAGGAGTTCCTGGCCGCGGCCACCGAGCTCTTCGACTCCTGGGACGGAAGCGAGATCGTCGCCGACGCCGGATCGGGCACCTTCCTGCGCGACGCCCGCGCCGGTGCCTTCCGCCACCAGGGGCGGCACTTCGACATCGAGGGCCGGTTCAACGTCCCGCGCAGCCCGCAGGGCCGGCCGGTGATCTTCCAGGCGGGCGACTCCGACGAGGGGCGCGAGTTCGCCGCCGCCCGTGCCGATGCGATCTTCGGTCGGTACGGGACCCTCGACGAGGGCCGCGCGTTCTACGCGGACGTCAAGGGCCGCCTCGCCAAGTACGGTCGCACGCACGATCAGTTGAAGATCCTCCCCGCGGCCACCTTCGTCCTCGGCGACACCGACGCCGAGGCGCAGGAGCTCGCCCACGAGGTGCGCCGGCTCCAGGTCAGCGGGCAGACCGCGATCAAGTACCTGGAGCACGTCTGGAACCGGGACCTGTCGGCCTACGACCCGGACGGTCCGCTGCCCGACGTCGACCCGGAGCCCGGGGAGAACACCGTCGCCCTCGGGCGGGCGAGCGTACGCCAGTTCTCCGACCCGATCGCCACGGCGCGGCAGTGGCGCGAGCTCGCCGCGGCCAAGAACCTCTCCATCCGCGAGCTCGTCATCGCGACCACGTCCCGGCAGACCTTCGTCGGCTCGGCCGGCACGGTCGCCGACCGGATCAACGGCCTGGTGCAGGCGGACGCGGCCGACGGCTTCATCCTGGTCCCGCACATCACCCCGGGCGGCCTGGACGTGTTCGCCGACACCGTCGTTCCGCTGCTCCAGGAGCGCGGTGTCTTCCGCACCGACTACGAGGGCACCACCCTGCGCGATCACCTCGGCCTCGCCGTGCCGGACCCGGAGCCGGTCGCCGGTCGGGCCGCCGCCTCGTGAAGTTCCTCGCCATCACGCTGATCACGGATTCCGCCGACCCGGTGACCGGCGCCCCCACCCCGACCCGTGAACGGTTCCGCGAGGTCGTCGACGCCGCGGTGTTCGCGGAGGAGCTCGGCTTCGACGGGTTCGGTGTGGGCGAGCGCCACGAGCGGCCGTTCCTGTCGTCCGCGCCGCCGGTGGTCCTGGCCCACATCGCGGCGCTCACGCACCGGATCCGGCTCTTCACCGCCGTCACCACGCTGAGCCTGCTGGATCCGGTCCGGGCGTACGAGGACTACGCGACGCTGGACCACCTCAGCGACGGACGTCTGGAGCTGATGATCGGCAAGGGCAACGGGACGGCCCAGCGCGAGCTGTTCCGGGTGACCCCCGAGGACCAGTGGGAGCGCAACTCCGAGAGCTACGAACTGTTCCGGCGGCTCTGGCGCGAGGACGAGGTGACCGCCCGGCCGCGCTTCCGCCCCGAGCTGACCGCGGCCGAGGTGCTGCCGAGGCCGTTCCAGCGGGAGCTGCGCGTCTGGCACGGCAGCGCCACGAGCCGGGAGTCCGTCGACCTCGCGGCGCGCTACGGCGATCCGCTGTTCTCGGCGAACGTCACCCACCCGATCGGCCCGTACGCCGAGCTGATCCGCCACTACCGGGAGCGCTGGGAGCACTACGGGCACGATCCGGCCCACGCGGTCGTCGGCGCGGGCACCGCCGGCTACCACGCGGCGCCCACCTCGCAGCAGGCGGTGGCGGCGTACCGGCCGGCCTTCGCCCGGTACCTGGCCTTCCACGAGCAGCTGGGCACCGCCCCCGTGTTCCCGACCCTGGAGGACTTCGTCGAGCGGAGTTCCGCACTGATCGGCAGCCCGCAGCAGGTGATCGAGAAGGTCCACCGCTACCACGAGGAGTTCGGCCACACCGCCTTGCACCTCCAGGCCGAGCCGGGCGGGCTCACCCGCGCGGAGCACCGGGCCTCCCTCGAACTCTTCCAGTCGAGGATCGCGCCGGTGCTCCGCCGCGAGATCCCCGACCCGCCCTTCTCCGACCTTTAAGGAGCCGTCATGTCCGGCATCCCCCTCGGGGTCCTCGACCTCATCCCGGTCGCGTCCGGTTCCACCGCCGCCGTGGCCCTGCACCGCAGCATCGACCTGGCCCGGCAGGCGGAGGGCTTCGGCTACGCCCGCCACTGGTTCGCCGAGCACCACCTCAACCCGGGGGTCGCGGGGACCTCTCCGGCGGTGGTCCTCGCGCTGACCGCCTCGGCGACGAGCACCATCCGGCTCGGCTCCGGTGCGGTGCAGCTCGGGCACCGCACCGCGTTGTCGACGGTCGAGGAGTTCGGCCTGATCGACGCACTGCACCCGGGCCGGATCGACCTGGGGCTGGGCCGCTCGGCGGGCCGGTCCGCGGCACGCACCGACGAGCCGGCACCGCCGGCCGCCACCCCCGTCGTGGACGGGTACACGGAGAACGGGCTGCGCGTCCCCGACCGGTTCTCCTTCGCGCACCTCCTCGGTCACCCGCGGTTCCTGCTCCAGCAGAAGCTGCTCAACCTGCCCGGCGCCCGGCCGCAGGACTACGCCGAGCAGATCGACGACGTCCTCGCCCTGCTCCGCGGCGAGTACCGGTCCCCGGAAGGGGTGGAGGCGCACGCCGTCCCCGGCGAGGGGGCGGACGTACAGGTGTGGATCCTGGGCAGCAGCGGTGGGGTCAGCGCGGAGACCGCGGGCCGCAACGGGCTGCGGTTCGCGGCGAACTACCACGTCAGCCCCGCCTCGGTACTGGAGGCCGCCGACGCCTACCGGGCCGCCTTCAAGCCCTCCGCCGAACTGGACCGGCCGTACCTGACGGTCTCGGCCGACGTCGTCGTCGCCGAGGACGACGAAACGGCACGGGAGTTGGCCACCGGCTACGCGCCCTGGGTGCGCAGCATCCGCAGCGGCGAGGGCGCCATCCCGTTCCCCACCCCGGCCGAGGCGCGTGCCCTCCCCTGGACCGACGCGGACCGGGCGCTGGTGGCCGACCGGGTGGAGACGCAGTTCGTGGGTTCGCCGCGGACCGTGGCCGATCACCTGGAGCGGCTCCAGGAGGCCACCGGGGCGGACGAGTTGCTGATCACCACCATCACCCACGACCACGCGGCCCGGGTCCACTCGTACCGCCTGCTGGCCGAGGAGTGGCAGCGCCGGTGAGGCGGGCACGGGTATGACGGAAGTCTGACGGACCTCCGCGGGCTCTGGCCCCTACGGCCCCGCGGTGGTCGAATCGGCAGGTGAGCACAGACGAACGCACCGACCCGGACGGCCGGGGCGCGCCCCTCGGGCGTCGGCTGGTCCTGGGGATGCTCGGCCTCGGTGGCGCCGGGCTGGTCGCCGCACCGTACCTGCAGCGCGGCTTCGAGACCGTCACCAAGAACGACCCGACCGGCCTCACCGGCCTCCTGCCGAACGGCGGCGGCTTCCGCTACTACTCGGTGGCCTCTTCCGTGCCCGAGCGCGGCCCCGAGAACTACCGCCTCACGGTCGGCGGACTGGTCCGGCAGTCCACGACGTACACGCTGGACGACTTGCGGCGGCTCCCCCAGACTCGGGTGGTACGGGACGTCCAGTGCGTGACGGGCTGGCGGGTCCCCGGTACCCCCTTCGAAGGGGTGCGGCTGTCCGTGCTGCTCGACGCTGCCGGGGTCCGGCCCGAGGCCACCGCGATCCGCTTCGACTGCTTCGACGGCACGTACACGGAGAGCCTGGCCCTCCCGCAGGCCCGACGGGACGACGTGCTGGTGGCGCTGCGGATGCAGGACCAGCCGCTGGCACACGGCCACGGCGGCCCGGTGCGGCTGTACGTGGCGCCGATGTACTTTTACAAATCGGCCAAGTGGCTCTCCGGTATCACGCTCACCGAGAAGGTCGAGCCCGGCTACTGGGAACACCTCGGCTACGACGTCGACGCGTGGGTCGGCCACTCGAACGGACGCGACGATGCCCCTACTGTCTGACCGGCCGCGCCGGGTGGGCCGCTTCAGCCGCGCCGAGCGCCGGGTCCACCGGACGACGGCCTCGCTCGCGCTGCTGTGCGTGACCGCAGCCGGTTGCCTGTACCTGCCGCCGCTGGCGGAGCTGGTCGGCCGCAGACATCTCGTGGTCATGGTGCACGAGTGGTCCGGGCTGCTGCTCCCCGTCCCCTTCCTGCTGGGTCTCGCCTCCGCCGCCTTCCGCGCGGACCTGCGCCGGCTGAACCGCTTCGGGCCGCACGACGGCCAGTGGCTGCGGGCCGCCCTGCGGCGGGACCGGCGCGGGCCCCGCCCCGCGGGCAAGTTCAACGCAGGGCAGAAGGTGTACGCGGCCTGGCTGGCCGGAACGGTCCTCGTGATGCTCGGGACGGGACTCCTCATGTGGTTCACCGGTCTCGCGCCCCTGATCCGGCGGACAGGAGCCACCTTCGTGCACGACTGGTTCGCCTTGGCGCTCGTCGTGGCGCTCGCCGGGCACGTCGCCAAGGCGCTGGCGGATCCGGAGGCCCGGCGCGGCATGCGTACCGGATCCGTGGAGCGGGCGTGGGCCGAGCGCGAGCACCCGCTGTGGAAGACCGACGACTGAGCCGGCCGGCGCGGGTCGCGGGCCGGCCGGCTGCGCCGTGCGGGGCGGGGCGGGGCGGGTGTCAGCTGCCGTCGCGGACCGCGACGATGCCGTTGAAGACGCCGACGTACGCCGTGCCGTCCGGGCCGAGGGTGATCGGGGCCCAGTTGTTGTCGTACAGCGGGCCGGTTCCGGTCAGCCGGCTCCAGCGGCGCTCGCCGGTGCGGAAGTCGACCGCGGTGAGGTACCAGGCGTCGACGCCCCAGAAGTTGGGCTGCTTCTCGTAGAAGTAGAGCAGCCCGTTGGCGGTGGAGAGCTTGGGGACGACGGAGGGAGCGCGGATCGCGCTCTCCCAGACCGTGTCGCAGCCGCTGCCGTCGGGGCGTACGTCGATGCGGCTGACGCCGCCGACGACCGACTTGCCCATGAGCAGCGTCGTCACGTTCTCGTAGCCGTAGTTGTTCTCGACGACGATGCTGTTGCCCCAGGTGATCAGGGAGTTGTCGGTGGTCGAGGCTCCGGAGCCGAACACCGGCACCTTGCAGACCAGCCTCTGGTCCGCGGGGACGTCCACGCCCCGCTTGTAGACCAGGACGTTCATCCGGTCGTCGGCGTTGTCGGTGATGGCGACGTAGCCGTTGCCGAAGAGGTCCGGGGTGGTGCCCGAACCCTGGTTCACGGAACCGGGCTTGGTGCCGGTGCCGCGGTCGTACGTCTGGCGCCACTGCACCACGGGGGTGCCGTCGGCGGCGGCGCGGAAGCTGTAGAGCGCGTGGTCGGTGACGATGGAGACACCGTCCTCGGCCACCGAGAAGGAGTTCTGGATCTCCTCGTCCGCCAGCCGGACGGAGCGGATCTGCGAGGTCGTGGGGTCCACGGTGCCGACGCGGCCCTGGCGGGTGACCCACCAGATGCGGCCGTTCCAGTCGGGCATGACGGAGGTGACGGGGTCGCAGGTGCCGCTGGGCCACAGGTTGGTCCAGCTGACGCAGTCGTGCGGTACCTGGCCGGTGAGGTCCCAGTCGTCGTCGACCGTGAACTTCCAACTCCCGTCGGGGTTCTGGGAGTGGGACAGGCGCAGGATGTGCTGGCGGGAGTCGGCCAGCACGGCCCGGTCCTGGTTGTCCAGGTAGAAGTACGCGCCGCCCGAGGTGTCCTTGAAGATCTTCGAGAAGTCGAGCTGGGTGATCGCCTCGACCGTCGAGGAGCGCTGCGGGAGTTTGTACTCCGCGAGCGTGGCCAGCGTACGGGGCTCCAGGAGCTTGACCTTGAAGCCGGAGAAGGTCCCGCACACCGTGACGAGCCGGCCGGCGGAGTCGAAGGTGGCGGTGGCGCATTCGCCGCCGAGGGCCGCGATGGCCTCGCTCTTGACCTGGAGGTTCTTGCCGAGCGGGCCCGACCAGGGCGAGGTGGCGCTGCCGCCCGCGTCGGAGTGCATGCCCGCGCGGCCGTTGGGCGCGAGGAACGGGTGCTGCGGGGGCGCTTGCCCAGGCAGCGGGGCCGCGCCGGCCGGGGCGCCCTCGTAGGTGCTGACCAGGCGGTGGCCGGGGGTCTTGGGTATCTCGTCGGCCCCCGCCGACGTGATGCCGTTGATCGTCGCGAACAGGGCGACCACCGGCACCACGGCGCAGTTCAGCGCTCTTCGGAACATTCGGGCTTCCTCCCCTTCTCTTCAGTTTTATTGACAATGTGTCTGACATCGCGCCGCCGCCAGACGCTAGATCGCCTTCCGTGAAGAGTCCATGGACGTGCGGAGTGATTCACGAACACGCAACACTTGATCGACTTCTCCGGGCCTACGGCTTGAGGCTGCCGACCACGTTCGCGGTGGCGGCCAGGCCGTTGTGGATGGTCGCGGCCATGCTGCTGCTCGCCAGGTAGAAGCCGAGCAGCACGCAGACGAGCGCGTGCGAGAACTTGAGGCCGCCGCTGCGCAGGAAGATCCACGCGAGGACGATCAGCAGGACGACCACCGAGAGGGAAATCACCATCGAAACCTCCTTGCTCGGCGCCATGTTGGCGCAGCGAGGGGTTCCTCCGGGCGAACCGGGTGTCCGCCGAACGGGTGTTGACCGTCCGTGACGTTCATCCGGTCCTTGACGATCGGCCCGCGGGGGGCCGGAGAAGGCCCGCGCCGGCATCTTGCCCGGCCCGCGATCCGCGTGCCATATATGTCTAGACCTTTCCGGCCGAAGGAAGCGGAGGACGGCACCCGTGCGACGCACCGCCCCCACACTCGCCCTGTGCCTGGCCCTCACGGGCGCGGCGGCGTGCACCGCCTCCGACACCACACCCCCCTCCGCTCCCGCCGGGCTCACCGCCCAGGCCGGCAGCGCCACCAGCGTGCACGTCATGTGGGAGGCGGCGGCCGAGGGCGAGGGCGTGACCGGCTACCAGGTCTTCGAGGACGGCCGCCTGGTGCGCGAACTCCCGGCCGACAAGACGATGGTGGACGTCACCGACCTCGGCCCGGAGACCGGATACACCTTCACGGTCCGGGCCCGGGACGCCGCCGGGAACCGCTCCGAGCCGGGCCCGCCCGTCCGCGTGACCACCCCCGCGGCCAAGGCGGAGGACCGGCAGGCCCCCACCGCCCCGCCCTCGGTCACGGCCCGCGCGACGGGCCCCCGTTCGGCCCTGGTGTCCTGGACCCCGGCGAGCGACGACACCGGCGTGACCGCGTACGACGTCTACCAGGGCGGCGTGCGCATCCACACCGCGGGCTCCGGCGCGGGCGAGACCGCGCTGACCGGCCTGCAGCCCGACACCGCCTACACCTTCACGGTCCGCGCCCGGGACGGGGCCGACAACTCCTCCCCCGACGGCCCGGCCGCGGACGTGACGACCCCTCCCGACCCCGGCACCGGCCCCGACACCGCGCCCGCCGGATTCACCGTGACCGCCTCCCCGGGAACGGTCACCCTCGGCTGGACCGCCCCGGACACCGGCCGCGCGACCAGCGAGTACGAGCTGTACGTCAACGGACGGGCCACCACCGTGATCCAGTTCGGCGCGGGTGCGGTCCCGAGCGGCCGGGCGGAGTACCGGCTGAGCGTGACCGAGCCCGCCGGCACGGTGTGGGCGGTGAAGCTGCGGGCGAGACTGCCCGACGGCAACTGGGGCGCCTTCTCCGCGGAGCGGAGCGTCACTCTCACGGGGTGAGTTTCGGCAACGATCTGGCCGGAATCGACTCTGTCGGATAAGAAGATCACGCACAATACATCCGTGTTCGGTGAGTACTCGGTCAACGACAATCAGGCAGGATCCGCCGGCGGCGATCCCGCGCCCGCCCCGGCCACCACGGCGGGGAACCTGCCGCCCGGGCCTTCCGGCTTCGTCGGCCGCGAACGCGAACTGGCTCTCCTTCACGACCTGTTGGAGGAGCGGAGGCTGATCACCCTCACCGGGGTGGGCGGCGTGGGCAAGTCCCGGCTCGCCCTGCGGGCCGTCTCCGAGGCCGTCGGACCGAGGCCCGACGGCGTGTGGTGGGTGGAGCTCTCACCGCTGCGCGACCCAGGCCTGCTCACCACGACCATCTCCCACGCGGTCGGCCTCGCCGACCACACCTCGCGTTCCCTGGACGAGGAGCTGTGCGCCTGGATGGCGGACAAGCGGCTCCTGCTCGTACTGGACACCTGCGAGCACCTGGTCACCGAATGCCGCCACCTGGTGGGCGAACTCCTGCAGTCCGCACCCGGGTTGACCGTCGTGGTCACTTCCCGCGAACCGCTCGGCTCCCCCGGCGAGGAAGTCGTCGAGGTCCGGCCGCTGCCCTGCGAGGGGCCCGACAGCGACGCCCTCGCCCTCTTCCGCGCGCGAGCCCTCGCCGCGACCCCGCAGGCGGCGGCCGTCTTCGCCGACCCCGCCCGCACGGCGGTCGCCGCCGACGTGTGCAGGAGCCTCGACGGCATCCCGCTCGCCCTCGAACTCGCGGGCGCCCGGATGAGGTTGTGGACGCTGGAGGAGATGGCCGAGCGGCTCGGTGAGCGCTTCGGCCTGCTGTCGACGTGCCACTCGTCGGACGGCCGCGCCTCCCGCGTACCCCGGCACCAGACGATGCGGACGACGATCGGCTGGAGCCACGAGCTGTGCGAGCCGCTGGAACGGCTGCTGTGGGCCCGGTTGTCCGTGTTCTCGGGGGACTTCGACGTCGCCGCCGCCCGTGCGGTGTGCGCGGGCGGCCCGCTGGCCGCCTCGCGCGTGGAGCGCCTGTTGGCGGGCCTGGTCGCCAAGTCGGTGGTGCTGCGCAGCGAGGAGCGGGGCGCGGGGGCCCGCTACCGGATGCTGGACACGATCCGCGAGTACGGGCACGACTGGCTGGTCGAGCTCGGCGAGGTGCAGATCGTCTCCGACCGGCACGCCCACTGGTACGCGGCGCTCGCCGAGGCCGCCGACCGCGGCTGGCTGGGCCCGGGCCAGGTCGACTGGTACCGCAGGATGACCGCCGAGCACGCACAGCTCCGCACGGCCCTGGAACACCTGCTGGGCACCGACGCGGAGGCGGCCCTCGGCATGGCCGGGGCGCTGTGGTTCTACTGGTTCTCCTGCGGGCACGTCCACGAGGGCCGGGGCTTCCTGGAACGGGCCCTGCGGGCCGCCCCGCACCCCGGACCGGCGCACAACCAGGCCCTGTGGGCGCTCGGGCTCACCGCGCTGCTCCAGGGCGACATGGACACGGCCCGCGCCGTCGGCGAGCGGTGCACACGGGACGCCGCCCTCCTGTCGGACCCGGAGCGGGAGCTGCGCGCCGCCTATCTGCACGCGGTGTCGGTCTTGATGCCCGGCGATCCCGTACGGGCGCTCGCGCTGGCCGGTCCGCGGGCCCGGGCGGGCCACGGCGGGCGCGCCGACGGCGCGGGCTGGCTGCTGTGCAAGCTGGCCACCGGCTACGCCCTGTGCGACCTGCGGCGGTTCGAGGAGGCACTGGAAGAGGCGCGGTCCCTGCGGGAGGCCTGCGCGGAGCTGGGCGAACGGTGGCTGCGGGCCTACGCGGACTACATCCTCGCGGTGGCGGCGCTGGGCCTGGGCGATCACGGGGAGGCGGCCCGGCACGTGCGGGCGATGCTCTCGGGGAAGCGGCTGCTCGGCGACCGCTTCGGGATCGCGCTGGGCCTCGACCTGCTGGCCGCGGCGGTGGCGGCGCTGGGCGACGGGGAACTGGCGGCGCGGCTGCTGGGCACCGGGCACGCCTGGTGGCGCACGGTCGGCCGGCCGCAGATGGGCTCCCCCTCGCTGACGGCCCTGCGGGACCAGGGCGAACGGGAGGCCCGGGCGGCGATCGGCGACGCCGCGTACGAGACGGCCTTCCTGGGCGGCGCTGCCTCACCCACCGGCTGACCGACAGCCGGTGGGTGGCGTAACCGGTGGGCTCCCGTCAGTACGGGAGGGGTCTGCCCGACGGTGTGCGCAGATCCAGGTCTCGGGGAGCGGGCTTGGGGACGGGCTTGCGGATCAGCTGCTGGCGCATGCTGCCTCCTGGCTCAGACCAGGGCCGGGCGGCGGGGTTCCACCGTCTGGCCTTCGGGGAGCAGTTCACCGGTGTCGTCGAAGACGACCACGCCGTTGCAGAGCAGACTCCAACCCTGTTCGGGATGGGAAGCCACGGTGCGGGCGGCGTCGTGATCGGCGCTGTCGGCGGACGGGCAGGGGGGCTGGTGGGAGCACATGGCGCACCTCCTCGCAAGTGTGGGGCGGGAAGGCCGGTGGTCACCCGGTCGAATCCGCGATCCACGGTGGCGGTGAGTATTACCGATCGCCACCCCCCGACGGAACCCATATTCGAGGTCCAGTTCAAGGTGTGTATGCCCGATTACCATGCGCTCATGCCCGCTATTCGGATCGTTCACCAGACGCCGCTGCCGCCTTCCGAATCATGGAAAAGGGTGACGGACTGGGCGGGGCACGGCGCACAGGTCCCTCTCACGCGGACGATCATCGAGACGCCCGGGCCCACGCGCGTCGGAACGATCTTCACGGCTCGCACGGGCGTGGGCAGGGTCACATTCGACGACCCCATGGAAGTCGTCCTCTGGCGCCCCCCGGCGGGCACCGAGCCCGGCCTCGTCCGCCTGGAGAAGCTCGGCCGCACGGTGACGGGCTGGGCGGAGATCGAGATCCACCGCTCCCCCACCGGGGGCAGCGAGGTCCAATGGCGCGAGGACCTGCGCCTGCGCGGCCTCCCCCGCGCACTGGACCCCCTGGTGGCCGGGGCGGGCCGGCGCCTGTTCGGGCGGGCCCTCGCCCGCCTGCTGCGCCCCTGAGGGCGCGGGCCGGGGTGCCGTGATCGGGGCACACCCGGTTCCGGGTCGGCCCGGCTGCCGCCCGGGCGGGGACCGGCCGGGGGCCTCCGGCCGGCGCTCGGCCCATGCCGACGCCGACGTCCCGGACACCGCGGGGTGGCCGGGACGCCACGGCGGCGGCCGCTAGCGGATCGGCATGCCGGACAGGGTGCGGGCGATGACGAGCCGCTGGATCTCGCTCGTCCCCTCGAAGATCGTGTAGATCGCGCTGTCCCGGTGCATGCGCTCCACCGGGTACTCCCGGGTGAAGCCGTTGCCGCCGAGGATCTGGACCGCCTGCGCGGTGACCTTCTTGGCCACCTCGCTCGCGAAGAGCTTCGACATCGAGCCCTCCGCCGAGGTGAACGGCCGACCCGCGACCGCCATCCACGAGGCGCGCCACACCAGCAGCCGGGCCGCGTCGATCTGCGTCCTCATGTCGGCGAGTTGGAAGGCCACGCCCTGGTTGTCGATGATCGGACGCCCGAACTGGGTACGGGTCTTCGCGTAGTCCAGGGCCACCTCGTACGCCGCGCGCGCCGTGCCCACGGCCATCGCGCCGACGGCCGGCCGGGAGGCCTCGAAGGTGGCCATGGCGGCGTTCTTCACGCGCTCCCCGCCGCCGTTGCGGGCCCGCTCGCGCGCCCGCGCCAGCCGCTCGTCCAGCTTCTCCTTGCCGCCGAGCAGACAGGAACCCGGAACCCGTACGTCCTCCAGCACCACCTCGGCGGTGTGCGAGGCACGGATGCCGTGCTTCTTGAACTTCTGCCCCTGGGACAGCCCCGGGGTGTTCGGCGGGACGATGAAGGAGGCGTGCCCCTTGGTGCCCAGCTCCGGGTCGACCACGGCCACGACGATGTGGACGTTGGCGATGCCGCCGTTGGTCGCCCAGGTCTTGGTGCCGTTCAGCACCCACTCGTCCTTGGCCTGGTCGTAGACGGCCCGGGTCCGCATGGCCCCGACGTCCGATCCGGCGTCCGGCTCGGAGGAGCAGAAGGCGGCCACCTTCACGTCGTCCGGGGTGCCGTACATCTGCGGGATCCAGGTGCCGATCTGCTCCTCGGTGCCGTTGGCGACGACGCCGATGGCCGCGAGTCCGGTGCCCACGATGGACAGGGCGATGCCCGCGTCGCCCCAGAACAGCTCCTCCATCGCCATGGGGATGCCGAGGCCCGTGGGGTCGAAGAACTGCTGGGCGTAGAAGTCGAGGGAGTAGATGCCGACCTTGGCGGCCTCCTGGATGACGGGCCAGGGAGTCTCCTCGCGCTCGTCCCATTCCGCGGCTGCGGGCCGGATCACATCGGCGGCGAAGCCGTGGATCCACTCCTGCACCTGCTTCTGGTCCTCGCTCAGCTCCATGGTGAACTCCGCCATGTCCCCTCCACCTGTCCTACTCGTTCTCGTCCAGCACGGGTTACTAGCGGTAACCAGCACGATGGCCACAGTCTGTTACCGGCGAGTAAGCACTGTCAAGCACAGCCGAAGGAGGTACGGCCGATGGGATCGACAGGGTGTGCGGGGTGTTACGTTGCGTGGGCGTCACGCACATCGCAAGGGCGGGGAGAGAAACACGTCATGGAGACCACTCAGCAGGCCGGCGAGCCCGGCACGGCCGATCGCCGGCGCCGGGAGCTGCTCGAAGCGGCGGACCGGGTCGTGCTCAGGGACGGCCCCAAGGCCTCCATGAACGCCATCGCCGCCGAGGCCGGCATCACCAAGCCCATCCTCTACCGCCACTTCGGCGACAAGGCGGGCCTCTACCAGGCGCTCGCCGTGCGGCACACCGACGCCCTGCTCGACTCCCTGCGGGCCGCGCTCGACGCCCCGGCCGAGCGGCGGAGCCGGGTGGAACACACCCTGGACACCTACCTCGCCGCCATCGAGGCCCGCCCGCAGGTCTACCGCTTCCTGATGCACCCGGCCGAGGACTCCCACAGCACGGAGCGCGGGTTCGACGTGGGCCTGCACTCGGCGCCGCTGCTGCGCAGGCTCGGCGAGGAACTGGCCCAGGTGATCGGCGAACGCGTCGACCTCGGCCCCGGCGGTGAACGCCTGGCCCGGGTGTGGGGCCACGGCATCGTCGGCATGATGCACGCGGCGGGCGACTGGTGGCTGGGCGAACGGCCCTGCGAGCGCGCGGAACTGGTCGCCGCCCTCACGGACCTCCTCTGGGGCCGCCTCGCCACCGCCGGCAACCGCGAAGACGGCCCGGGCTTCTGACCCCCTGCGGCCGCACGTCTCCGACCACGCCGGGCCATCCAGCCTCGCCGGCGTTTGAGGAGAGGCGGGGGCCGGCGGAGAGGCGGGGCCCGGGAAGGAGAGCGGGGAAGCGTGGCGCAGCCGCCGGCGGGCCGGGGCCCGGCTAGTCGGTGAGGGCCGCCGCGCCCCACGGGGTCTTGCGGATGGCGCGCCGCAGGCGACGGGCCCGGAGCCCCGTCACCCGGTCCGCGTACACCCCACCGGCAAGGTGATCGCACTCGTGCTGCAGGCACCGCGCGAAGAACCCCGTCCCCTCGATCCGCACGGGGGCGCCGTCCGAGGTGACCCCCTCCACGACCGCCCGGTCGAACCGCGCCGTCCCGGCCTCCAGCCCCGGCAGGGACAGGCACCCCTCGGGCCCGAGGAACTCGTCCCCGTCCGCGACCACCAGCCGCGGGTTGACGACGTGCCCGACGTGCCGCACGTCCTCGTCGTCCGGGCAGTCGTACACGAACACCCGCTGCCCCACGCCGATCTGGTTCGCGGCGAGCCCGACGCCCTCCGCGGCGTACATCGTCGCGAACATGTCCTCGATGAGCCGGTCGAGGGCCGGGCCGAATTCGGTGACCTCCGCACAAGCGGAATGCAGCACCGGATCGCCCAGGAGGCTCATGGTGCGGACGTGACCGTTGGTACCGGGGATGGGGCGCTGTCGCATGGCCGTAAGGGTACGACGGGCGAATATATGAGGAGATCTGCCGTGGCGTTGGGGCGCCGCGGTCAAGGCCCGCGCAGGTACTGGATAGGCTGGGGCCGACCGACGCAAGGAGGACAAGGGACGATGGCAGGCAACACGGAGCCGCTTTCGCCGCGGGCCAAGCTGGCCGTGACGGCGGGCAAGGCCGCGGCGGCGGTGTCGCGGGCCGCGGGACGCGGAAGCGGATCGGTGATCGGAGGCAAGGTCGCTCTCAGACTCGACCCCGATCTCCTCGGAGCACTCGCGCAGCATCTCGATGTCGTCCTCGTCTCCGCGACGAACGGCAAGACCACGACGACCCGACTGATCGCGGAGGCCCTGCGGGCCAGCGGTCCGGTCGTCTCCAACGCGCTGGGCGCGAACATGCCGGCCGGCATCACCTCGGCCCTCGCCGGTGGCTCGGACGCCAAGTACGGCGTCATCGAGGTCGACGAGAAGTACCTGGCGGGCGTGGCCCGGGACGTCACCCCCAAGGTGATCGCCCTGCTCAACCTCTCCCGCGACCAGCTGGACCGCGCCGCCGAGACCCGCATGCTCGCGGAGAAGTGGCGCGAGGGCCTCGAAGGTTCGAAGGCCGTCATCGTCGCGAACTGCGACGACCCGCTGATCGTGTGGTCCGCGTCCTCCTCGCAGAACGTGGTCTGGGTCGCGGCCGGCCAGGAGTGGAAGGACGACGCCTGGTCGTGCCCCTCCTGCGGTGGCGTCATGCAGCGCCCGGGCGACGACTGGTTCTGCGGCGAGTGCGGTTTCCGCCGTCCCACCCCGACCTGGGTGCTCTCGGGCGACCACGTGCTGGACCCGCACGGTTCGGCCTGGCCGATCCACCTCCAGCTGCCCGGCCGCGCCAACAAGGCGAACGCCGCCACCTCGGCGGCCGTCGCCGCCGTCTTCGGCGTTCCGCCGCAGGTCGCGCTGGAGCGGATGTACCAGGTGCAGGCCGTCGCCGGTCGCTACGACGTGGTGAACTTCCAGGGCCGTGAGCTGCGGCTGCTGCTCGCGAAGAACCCGGCGGGCTGGCTCGAAACGTTTTCCCTGATCGATCCCCCGCCCACGCCGGTGATCCTCTCGGTCAACGCCCGCGGCGCCGACGGCACCGACACCTCCTGGCTGTGGGACGTGGACTACCCGCGTCTGGCCGGTCACCCGATCTTCGTGATCGGCGACCGCAAGCTGGACCTGGCGGTCCGCCTGGAAGTCGCGGGGCTGGACTTCCGGGTGTGCGAGACCCTCGACGAGGCCGTGCAGCTCGCGCCGCCCGGTCAGATCGAGCTGATCGCGAACTACACCGCCTTCCAGGACGTCCGCCGCCGCGTCGGCAACTAGCACCCTCAAGGACAGAGAGCATGAGCGACAACAGCCTGCGTCTGGTGTGGGTCTACCCCGACCTGCTGAGCACGTACGGAGACCAGGGCAACGCCCTGGTGGTGGAGCGCCGGGCGCGCCAGCGCGGCCTGGACGTGCAGCGCGTGGACGTCCGCAGCGACCAGCCGATCCCGACCTCGGGTGACATCTACCTGATCGGCGGCGGCGAGGACCGGCCGCAGCGGCTGGCCGCGGAGCGCCTGCTGCGCGACGGCGGTCTGGAGCGGGCCGTCTCGAACGGGGCGATCGTCTTCTCCGTCTGCGCCGGCTACCAGATCCTCGGCAAGGAGTTCGTCAACGACGTGGGCCAGCGCCAAGAGGGCCTGGGCCTGCTCGACGTCGTCACCGTGCGCGGTGAGGGCGAGCGGTGCGTCGGCGACGTCCTCGCGGACATCGACCCGCGGCTCGGCCTGCCGCAGCTGACGGGCTTCGAGAACCACCAGGGCGTGACCCACCTCGGCCCGACGGCAAAGCCGTTCGCCCGGGTGACGATGGGCCGCGGCAACGGCACCGGCGACGGCACCGAAGGCGCGTACAACGACACGGTGTTCGGCACGTACATGCACGGTCCCGTGATGGCCCGCAACCCGCTGATCGCGGACCTGCTGCTCAAGCTGGCCCTCGACGTGAACGCCCTGCCGCCCATAGACGACCGGTGGTACGAGGCGCTCCGCGCGGAGCGCATCGCGGCGGCGACGCAGCCCGCGTAGCACGCCCGCACCAGCCGTTCGGCCCGGTTTCCCGTGGTGGGAACCGGGCCGACGTGCGTTCGTACGACCTTGGGTAACAGGATGTGGAGGATGGTTCAGTCCACCCTCTTTCCGCTTGTAGGGTGACGGGTAGTTCCAACCGGACGACGTGGTCCGGTCGTCGGCCCACGTTGCAAAGGTCTCCCCTGCCATGCGCATAGGTGTGCTCACTTCCGGTGGCGACTGCCCCGGCCTCAACGCCGTCATCCGTTCCGTCGTACACCGCGCCGTCGTGGACCACGGCGACGAGGTGATCGGCTTCCTCGACGGCTGGAAGGGCCTGCTGGAGGCGGACTACCGCAAGCTCGACCTCGACGCCGTGGCGGGCATCCTCGCCCGCGGCGGCACGATCCTCGGCTCCTCCCGCGTCCAGCCCGCGCACCTGCGCGACGGCGTGGAGCGTGCCCGCGGCCACGTCGCGGACCTCGGCCTCGACGCGATCATCCCGATCGGCGGCGAAGGCACCCTGAAGGCCGCGAACCTCCTCTCCGAGGCCGGCCTGCCCATCGTGGGCGTCCCGAAGACCATCGACAACGACATCGCGTCGACCGACGTGACCTTCGGCTTCGACACCGCCGTCGGCGTCGCCACCGAGGCCCTGGACCGACTGAAGACCACCGCCGAGTCGCACCAGCGCGTGATGGTCGTCGAGGTCATGGGCCGCCACACCGGCTGGATCGCCCTGCACTCGGGCATGGCGGCCGGCGCGCACGCGATCGTGGTCCCGGAGCGCCCCTTCGACGTCGAGCAGCTGACGCGGATCGTCGGCGAGCGCTTCTCGGCGGGCAAGCGGTTCGCGATCGTCGTGGTCGCCGAGGGCGCCAAGCCGAAGCCCGGATCGATGGAGCTGGAGCAGGGCGGCACCGACATCTACGGCCACGAGCGGTTCGCCGGCATCGGCAACCGGCTGGCGGTGGAGCTGGAGAACCGTCTGGGCAAGGAGGCCCGGCCGGTGATCCTGGGCCACGTCCAGCGCGGCGGCACGCCCACCGCCTACGACCGGGTCCTGGCCACCCGCTTCGGTTGGCACGCCGTGGAGGCGGCGCACCGGGGCGAGTTCGGCATGCTGACGGCGCTGCGCGGCACGGAGATCGAGATGGTCCCGCTCGCCGAGGCGACCTCGACCCTCAAGACGGTTCCGGCCCAGCGCTACGAAGAGGCGCAGACCGTTCTGTAAGCCCTTTCGGGGGCTTTTGCCCTCATGCCGCCCCCGCGCGCAGCTGCGTCCGGGGGCGGCACTACTGTGGTGGGGCACCACGGTCAAGGGAGTGAACAGATGGATCACAGCGGGCACGGCATGGACATGAACATGGACCTGCCGCCCTTCACCCTCGGCCGCGGGTTGGAGTTCTCCTTCGACGCCTTCTTCCTGTTCGGCTCGCTGATCGGCCTCGCCCTGTACGGGTGGGGCGTGCTGCGGCTGCGCCGTCGCGGGGACTCCTGGTCGACCGGCCGCACGATCGCGTTCACGGTCGGCGTGCTGACCGTGGTCCTGGTGATGTGCACCAAGCTGAACGACTACGGCATGGTCATGTTCAGCGTGCACATGGTGCAGCACATGGTGATCAGCATGATCACGCCGATCCTGCTGCTGCTCGGGGCGCCGATGACGCTGGCGCTGCGCGCCCTGCCGCCCGCCCCGCGCGGCCACAAGGGTCCGCGCGAGCTGCTCCTGATGCTGCTGCACAGCCGGTACATGCGGATCATCACGCACCCGGCCTTCACCATCCCGATGTTCATCGCGAGCCTGTACGCGCTGTACTTCACTCCGATCTTCGACTTCCTGATGGAGAGCCGGACCGGGCACATCGCGATGATGGTCCACTTCCTCGCGGTGGGCATCGTGTTCTTCTGGCCGATCATGGGCGTCGACCCGGGCCCGCACCGCCCCGGCTACGTGATGCGCATGCTGGAACTCTTCGCGGGCATGCCCTTCCACGCCTTCTTCGGCATCGCCCTGATGATGGCGAGCCAGCCGATGATCAAGACGTACTCGAACCCGCCGGCCTCCCTCGGGATCGACCCGCTCCTCGACCAGCAGTGGGGCGGCGGCATCGCCTGGGCCTTCAGCGAGATCCCCTCGGTGCTGGTGCTGATCGCGCTGATGTACCAGTGGTACCACTCGGAGCAGCGGGCGGCGAAGCGTGCCGACCGGGCCGCCGACCGGGACGGCGATCAGGAGCTGGCGGCGTACAACTCGTATCTCGCCTCGCTGCGCGCGCGTGGCCAGTAGCGGAACGGCACCTTCGCGCGCCACCATGGGGCATGACCGGATCCGTGAAGGCGATGGCCGTCCTGACCTTCGCCGCCCTGGTGGCCGTCGCCACGTACTCCGTGGCCCTCGGCAGCAACGGCTGGCTGTGGTTCGGCTGGATCGTGCTGGGGATGATCACCGTCGGCATGGCGGCTTCCCGCAACGGTTGACGAAGTAGCGTCCACCCCCTCGGGTGGGCGGGCTCACCGTCCGTAGGATGACCGTGACGACGGGACATCGACGGGAGTGGCCTGGTGTTCTACCACTTGCTCAAGCACGTCTTGCTCGGTCCGCTGTTGCGGCTGTTGTTCAGGCCCCGGATCGAGGGTCTGGAGAACATTCCGGCCGAGGGCGCCGCGATCGTCGCGGGCAACCATCTGTCGTTCTCCGACCACTTCCTGATGCCCGCGATCCTCAAGCGGCGCATCACCTTCCTCGCGAAGGCCGAGTACTTCACCGGCCCCGGCGTGAAGGGGCGGCTGACCGCCGCGTTCTTCCGCAGCGCCGGGCAGATCCCGGTGGACCGCTCCGGCAAGGACGCCGGGCAGGCAGCCCTGCGGGAGGGGCTGGGGGTGCTGGCCAAGGACGAACTGCTGGGCATCTACCCGGAGGGGACGCGCTCGCACGACGGGCGGCTCTACAAGGGCAAGGTGGGCGTGGCCGCGATGGCGCTGCGCGCCGGGGTGCCGGTCATCCCGTGCGCGATGGTCGGAACCTTCGAGATCCAACCTCCCGGGCAGAAGATCCCGAACATCCGGCGCGTGACCATCCGCTTCGGCCGGCCGCTGGACTTCTCCCGGTACGAGGGTCTGGAGGGCGAGCGGGCCGTGCTGCGGGCCGTCACCGACGAGATCATGTACGCGATCCTCGAACTGTCCGGCCAGGAGTACGTCGACCGGTACGCGGCCGAGGTCAAGGCCGAGGAGGAGGAAGCACGGAAGAAGGCCCGGCGCTCCTCACGCTGAGCCTTCTCCCGTACGTCACTGCCGCTCCCGGTCCTTAACGGATGGCCGGGAGTTCCTCACGCGCCGGGAACACGGAGTCCGCCGGTGCGGCGTCGGACGTCAGCGCCCGGGCCGCGGAGGCGGCCGGGGCCACCGGGGTGGCGTGCGGGTCGCACTTCACGTCCTGGGCGTCGACCTTGCCGGTCAGCAGGTAGGCGTCCACCCGCGTGTTGATGCAGGGGTTCACCAGGCTGGTGACGCCGTGCGAGCCGGCGTTCTTCTCGGTGATCAGACGCGAGCCGCCGAGGCGACGGTGCAGCTCGACCCCGCCCTCGTACGGCGTGGCCGCGTCCCGCTCGGACTGGACGATCAGGACCGGCGGCAGACCGCGCCTGGCGTTCGCGCCGACCTCGATCGGGTTGCTCTGCTTGGACTTCCAGGTCGCGCAGGGCAGGTTCATCCAGGCGTTGGACCAGGTCAGGAACGGGTACTTCTCGTGCAGCTTGGAGTTGTCCCGGTCCCACTTGGCCCAGCTGGTGGGCCACTTGGCGTCGGCGCACTCGACGGCGGTGTAGACGGCGTTGCCGTTCTCCGAAGCCGCGTTGCCCTTGACGTCCGTCATGTCCGGGGCGATGGCGTCGATGAGCGCCTGCTCGTCACCCGCGGCCCAGGCCGCGAAGGTCTGGGCGACGGGCACCCAGGACGAGTCGTAGTACGGAGCACCCTGGAAGAAGCCGATGAGCTCCGCCGGGCCGACGACTCCGCCGAGCGGGTGCGCCTTGGCCTTGGCGCGCAGCTCCTGGTACTTGGCCTCGACCTTGGCGCGGGTGTCACCGAGGTGGAAGACCGCGTCGTTCTTGGCGACCCAGTCCTGCCAGTCGTTCCAGCGCATCTGGAAGGCGACGTCCTGGCCGAGGTTGGCCTCGTACCAGATGTTGTCCTGCGCCGGGTTGACCACGCTGTCGACGATCATGCGACGCACGTGGCTCGGGAACAGGGTCGCGTAGACCCCGCCGATGTAGGTGCCGTAGGAGACGCCGAGGAAGTTCAGCTTCTTCTCACCGAGGGCGGCCCGGATGACGTCCAGGTCGCGCGCGGTGTTCGGCGTGGTCATGTACGGCAGCATCTCGCCGCTGCGCTCCTTGCAGCCGTCCGCGTACTCCGCGGCGAGCTTGCGCTGGGCGCTCTTGTCGGCCGCGGAGTCCGGGACCGGGTCGGCCTTGGGGGCCTTGACGAACTCCTGCGGGTCGATGCAGGAGATCGGCGCCGAGTGGCCGACACCGCGCGGGTCGAAACCGACGAAGTCGTACGCCTTGGCGGTGTTGACCCACAGCGGGCTGTTGGTGGTGGACCGGCGCGGGAAGCGCATGCCCGAACCACCGGGGCCGCCGGGGTTGTAGACGAGCGCGCCCTGGCGCTCCTCCTTGGTGCCCGTGCTGACCGCGCGGTCGACCGCGAGGTCGATGGTCTTGCCGAAGGGCTTGGCGTAGTCCAGCGGGACCTTGACCCAGCCGCACTGGATCGGGGCCGCGAAGCCCCAGTCGGCCGGGCAGTCCTTCCATTCGATCCCGGTACGGGCGGCACGGGCGGCGGCGAGCTGGACGCCCAGCGCCTCCGGGACCCCGTTGTCACGGCCGGCGGTGGCCGCCGAGGCCGGCGTGGCGAGCAGCATGCTCGCCGCCAGCGTTCCGGTGATCAGTGTGGCGGCGCTCCCCAGCGCCGCGTTGCGTATCACGTGGTTGATCCCCCTGCGTCAGATACGGCACGGACCGCCGGGTGCGGCGGTCCGCGTGCAGGGGGATCCTTGCGCCTTACCGGGAGTTGGCGACAGAGCCGGTTCGACTTCTTTGCCAACCCGATAACCGGAAAGGTGTGTACCGCTGAGCGGTGTCTGCTTCGTCCCGTGTTCGCCCCTCGGTCACCAGGCGTAGGTGGCGCGGGCCTCCTCCAGCAGCGTGCGCAGCGTGAGCGCGTCGGGGGCGAGGGCCGTGACGAGGACCGCGGGACCGGCCAGCGGGGTCACCGCCGCGAACTCCCCCAGTGTCCCGGCCTGCGGCGGGTTTCCGGCGAAGTCGGGCTTCACGACGAGGAGTTGTCCCAGGACCCGGTGCCCGGCGAGGCCCGCCGGGCCGTCCCAGCCGTTGGGGGCGCCCGGTCCGCAGGCCAGGTCCTGGTCGAGCAGGGGCCGCCCGCCGCGGGTGACGGACAGGCGGCTGCGCAGCAGACCCGGGTCCTCGCCGCTGCGGCCCAGCACCTGCTCCTCGCGCAGCAGGAGCCGGGCGGTGGGGGCCAGCTCCACGCGGGTGTGCACGCGCAGTTCGCTGCCGCGTACGGAGACCAGCGGTTCCGGCAGCCAGCGCACCGACGCCCCGTCGTCCAGGGTCAGGTGTACGTCGTACCGCGCGGGTTCGCCGCCCCGGCCGGGCAGGGCCAGGGTGGCCGCGGCCGAGCCGAGCGCGAGGTTCGCGCCGGGCCCGACGGCGGCTTCGACGGTGAGGTGGTCCCCGCCGAGGGGGGCGCTCATCGCGCCGACGAGCATCACTCCGGCCTCGGCTCCGGTGCCCCGGGTGCGGCGCAGCGCGAGAGGTCCTTCGCCGGCGAGCAGCGGCAGGGCGGTACCGCCCCGCCCGTCGGCGGTCGCGCGGATACGGGCGGTGGCCCGTACGCCCGCCGGGGGCGGGGAGAGGGGCGGTGCAGTGGTCACCGGGCGTCCCAGGCGACGATGCGCTCGCGCACCCAGTCGGCCACCGGGCCCACTCCCTCGGGGCCGCGCAGCGACTGGAAGGCGACGGGGAGTTCACCGCGCTGGTCGGCGGCGTCGCGGGCCATCCGGCCGAGGTCGGAGCCGACGTGCGGGGCGAGATCGGTCTTGTTGACGACGAGGAGGTCCGCGGTGGTGACGCCGGGGCCGCCCTTGCGGGGGATGTCGTCGCCGCCGGCCACGTCGATGACGAAGATCTGGGCGTCGACGAGTCCGCGGGAGAAGGTGGCGGTGAGGTTGTCCCCGCCGGACTCGACGAGGATCAGGTCGAGTCGGCCGTTCTCGCGGAAGGCCTCCTCCAGTTCCTCGACGGCCTCCAGGTTGGCGGAGATGTCGTCGCGGATGGCGGTGTGCGGGCAGGCCCCGGTTTCGACGGCGGCGATCCGTTCGGGGGGCAGGACGGCCTCGCGCAGCAGGAACTCGGCGTCCTCCCGGGTGTAGATGTCGTTGGTGACGACGGCCATGGACAGCTCGCTGCGCAGGGCGCGGCACAGGGCTGCGACGGTGGCGGTCTTGCCCGATCCGACGGGGCCGCCGAGGCCGATCCGCAGGGCGCGGCGGGTGCCGTCGGGCCGCAGCGGGTCGGCGCCGTGCGTGTGCCGCTGGGGATAGGTCACGGCGTGGTCGAGGTGCATGGGGGGTCTCCTTGGGGATTCAGGAAGCGAAGAGGCGTACCGGCCAGTCGGCATGGACCTGCGCCGAAATGTCCAGCAGCGGCGAGGAGGCCGCGGGCAGCGCCTCCAGGCCCTCGGAGCGGGCCAGCAGCGCGGCCGTGGCCGCCTCGGCGCAGACGTCGTCGAGCGCGGGGGCGAGCCGGGCCAGCACCCCGCTCGCCTCGAAGGGGTCCAGGCCGAGCAGGCGTACGGTCGCGGTGGCGGGACCGCTGACGCTCTCGTACGCCGCCACGTGCGCGGCGTCGAGCGGCCCGAGGCCCGCCGCCCGGGCGGTGATGCCGAGCACCACGGGCTGGTGGGCTCCGCGCGGGAAGGCCGCGGCCAGTGCGTCCAGTTCGGGCGACGGCCAGGTGGCGCGGGCGGCGCGCAGCAGCTGCCTGCCGAGCCTCCTCGCCGCTGTGCGCAGTGCGGGCGAGGGGGTGCGGGCGTCGGCGGCGGTGTCGAGATCTGCCGGGTCGAGCCCGAGGGCGGCGGCCGCCGCGAGGGCCGCCGAGGTGAGCCCGGTGGTGTGCAGCCGGCCCCGGCAGAAGTCCTCCAGGGTGGCGGCGTCGTGGATCCGGCCCGCCTTGCAGGCGGCCTCGGCTCCGCCGGAGTGGGCGTGCCCTCCGGCGGGGAAGCGGCCGTCGGCGAGGACGAGCAGTGCGGCGAGGCTCATCGGACTGCGCCGCCCATCAGAAGAGGAAGTATCTCTGCGCCATGGGCAGTTCCGCCGCGGGGGCGGGCTCCACGGCCTCGCCGTCGATGGTGACGGTGAAGGTGTCGGCGTCGACCTCGACCCTCGGCATGGCGTCGTTGTTGCGCATGTCCGCCTTGGAGACCTTCCGGGTGTTCTCGATGGCGGTGAAGGTCTTGCCGAGGCCGAGCCGCTCGGGCAGGCCGTCGTCGAGGGCCGCCTGCGCGGTGAAGTTGAGCGAGTTCAGAGCGGGTGCGCGTCCGGTGCTGCCGAACATCGGGCGGGGCAGGACGGGCTGCGGGGTGGGGATGGAGGCGTTGGCGTCGCCCATCTGCGCGTAGGCGATCTGGCCGCCCTTGATGACCACTTCGGGCTTGACGCCGAAGAAGGCCGGGTTCCACAGCACAAGGTCGGCGAGCTTGCCGTTCTCCACGGAGCCGATGTCGCGGGCGAGTCCCTGGGCCACGGCGGGGTTGATCGTGTACTTGGCGACGTAGCGGCGGGCACGGTGGTTGTCGGCGGGCCCGTCGCCGGGGAGGAAGCCGCGCCGCTTCTTCATCACGTGGGCGGTCTGCCAGGTGCGCATCACGACCTCGCCGACCCGGCCCATGGCCTGGGAGTCGGAGGAGATGATGGAGATGGCCCCGAGGTCGTGCAGGACGTCCTCGGCGGCGATGGTCGAGGGCCGGATCCGGGATTCGGCGAAGGCGAGGTCCTCGGGGACGGCCGGGTTGAGGTGGTGGCAGACCATCAGCATGTCGAGGTGTTCCTCGACGGTGTTGACGGTGTGCGGCCGGGTGGGGTTGGTGGAGCTGGGCAGGACGTTCGGCTCGGAGACCACGCTGATGATGTCGGGTGCGTGCCCGCCGCCGGCGCCTTCGGTGTGGTACGAGTGGATGGTCCGCCCGGCGATGGCGGCGAGGGTGTCGGCGACGAAGCCGGCCTCGTTGAGGGTGTCGGTGTGGATGGCGACCTGGGCGCCCGTCTCCTCGCAGACGCTCAGACAGGCGTCGATGACGGCCGGGGTGGAACCCCAGTCCTCGTGGAGCTTGAACCCGAGCGCGCCGCCGCGCAGCTGGGAGTGCATGGCCTCGCGGGACATGGTGTTGCCCTTGCCGAGCAGACCGATGTTGACCGGGTAGGCGTCCAGCGCCGCGAACATCCGTGCCAGGTGCCAGGGTCCGGGGGTGACGGTGGTGGCCTTGCTGCCCTCGGCCGGTCCGGTGCCGCCGCCTACGAGGGTGGTGATCCCGGAGGCGAGCGCCGCCTCCATGACCGTGGGCGAGATGAAGTGCACGTGCGCGTCGATGGCGCCTGCGGTGACGATCTTCCCGTTGCCCGCGATGATCTCGGTCTCGGGTCCGATGACGAGCGCGGGGTCCACGCCGTCCATGGTGTCGGGGTTGCCGGCCTTGCCGATGCCGCAGATCCGGCCGTCGCGGATGCCGACGTCGGCCTTGACGATGCCCCAGTGGTCGAGGACGACGACCCCGGTGATGACGGTGTCGGGCGCGCCCTCCGCCCGGGTGGTGCGGGCCTGACCCATGGACTCGCGGATCACCTTGCCGCCGCCGAACACGGCCTCGTCGCCGGCCCGCCCGGGGCCGCCGGCCAGGTCCTGCTCGATCTCGACGAAGAGGTCCGTGTCGGCCAGCCGGATCCGGTCACCGGTGGTCGGCCCGAAGAGGTCGGAGTACACCTGTCGGGAGATCTCAGACATCGAGCGGCCCTCCGATCTCCCCGCGCAGACCCGGTACGGCGCGCAGTCCGGCCAGCGGTACGAGGTCCACCGCGACCGGGATGCCCGGCTCGAAGCGGACGGCGGTACCGGCGGCGATGTCGAGGCGCAGCCCGCGGGCGGCGTCCCGGTCGAATTCGAGGCCGGGGTTGACCTCGGCGAAGTGGTAGTGGGAGCCGACCTGGACGGGCCGGTCGGCGGCATTGAGCACCGTGAGGCGGGTGACGGGACGGCCCTCGTTGAGGAGCACCGGTCCGTCCCCGTAGGCGATCTCGCCCGGGATCATGCGGGTGACCCCCTTCAGACGATCGGGTCGTGGACGGTGACGAGTTTGGTGCCGTCAGGGAAGGTCGCTTCGACCTGGACGTCGTGGATCATCTCGGGGATCCCCTCCATGACCTCCTCGCGGGTCAGGACGGTACGGCCGGAGGCCATCAGTTCGGCCACGGTCCGGCCGTCGCGGGCCCCTTCGAGGATGTGCGAGGTGATGAGAGCGATGGCCTCGGGATGGTTGAGCCGGACCCCGCGCGCCTTGCGTCTCTCCGCCACGTCCGCTGCCACGTGGATGAGCAGTCGCTCCTGCTCATGAGGTGTCAATTGCACACGTATCACCCATCTTCCGGGACCAAGGTCAACTTCGAGCACGGTGACACTAGCTGTCTTCTACACTTTGTTGACCTGCGCATATCCGAGCCAAGCGTCTCTTGCCCAACGCTGAGGAAGGCTTTCCGTGCCGACCACCGGCGCTTTACCCGTTCATGGGTGATCATTGGCGGTCGAGGCGTGACCCCACGTTAGGGGTCGTGCTTTTCAGGCGAGTTAACCCACGTTTCCGGCGGGCAACCGGTTCGACCGGATGGCCGGCCGACCGTCGTTCCGTATACGGATCACCACTCGCAATGCATCTCGAGGAGACAGATGTTCGTCAACCCCGTCCGACACATCACCTTCGACGCGCACGACCCCTACAAGATCGCCGAATTCTGGTCGGCGGTGACCGGCTTCCCGATCCACCCGGACGACGAGGCCGGTGACGACGAGATCCTGCTGGAGTCGGGGCAGCCGAACGTGCCCGGCCTGCTGTTCATCCGGGTGCCGGACGTCAAGTCCGTGAAGAACCGGGTCCACCTGGACATCCAGCCCGCCACGGGCACCCGGGACGAGACCGTCGAGCGTCTGGTCGGGCTCGGGGCGCGGGTGGTCGACGACCGGCGCGCGCAGGACGGCGTCCTCGGCTGGGTCGTCCTCGCCGACCCGGAGGGCAACGAGCTGTGCATCGAGCGCAGCGCGGCGGAGCGGGCCGCGTCCGCCTGATCCCCGGCTCAGCAGCCGGTGGGGGTCTTCTCCTGCGCACCGGCTCCGACGGTCCACGGCAGGGCGATCGAGACCGTCTTGCCGCCGTCCTCGGTGGGGGTGACCGAGAGCCGGCCGCCCGCCTCCGCGGTGAGCCAGCGGATGATGACCATGCCCCGGCCGTTGTCCTGCTGGACGGCGGCCGGGAGTCGCTTGGGCCAGCGCGGGTGGCTGTCGGTGACCCCGATCCGGAGCCACTCCTCCCGTTCCAACCGGATGTCGACGGTGAAGGTGGGCGACTGGCCGAAAGTGTGCTGTACGGCGTTGGTCGCGAGCTCCGAGACGATCAGCCGGATACTGTCGGCGGTATCCGCGTCATCGGGGAGCCCCCATTCGCCCAGCACTTCCGCGACGTAGCGGCGGGCGGTGGCGACCGAGGCGGGATCGCTCGGCAGAGTGACGGATGCTTCCTGGTGATCTGCCATGGCGACGGTCCCTTTCCCACCGGGGCGGAGCCGCCCCGGATCTGTGCTGGACGCCAGAGTGCCACCCCTCGCCCCGCCGCACCTGCCGTTCCCCCAAGATATGCATATATCTGTCGCTCGATGCGGTGAACTCTGCTACGGAAGAGCGTATTCGGACGGCAGACTGGTGCGATCTGTGCCGGTGGAAGGAGTCGGGTGTGCAGCACGGTCCCGCGGTGCGCCGACGCAAGCTCGGCGAGGAACTGCGCGCCCTGCGCGACCGGTCCGGACTCACCAGTGGTGAGGCGGCCCGGATCGTGGGATGGCACCAGTCGAAAATCAGCCGCATCGAAACCGGTCGCAGTGGCGTGAAACCCGAGGACATCCGTCTGCTCCTCGATGCCTACGGGGAGATCGTCAGCCCCGAGCAACGCGCACTGCTGGAGGCGTTGTCCGTCTCGGCCGCGGGACCGGGGCCGGGTGGGGACACCGGGCGGGGCCGCCAGTGGTGGCACGACTACCGGGGGCTGCTGCCGCAGGAATACCGGGACTTCATCAGCCTGGAGGCCGGCGCCCGGTCCGCCCGCACCGTGGAACTGTCCGTCGTGCCGGGCCTGTTGCAGACCCCGGGGTACGCCCGGGCGGTGACCCGGGCCGCGCTGGGCGGGCTCCCCGAACCGAAGGTGGACGCGCTCGTCGACGTACGGCTGGCGCGGCAGTCGGTGCTGCGGGCCGATCCGCCGCTGGAGTTGAGCGCCGTACTGGACGAGGCGGTGCTGCGCCGGCAGATCGGCGGGGCCGGGGTGATGGCGGAGCAGCTGCGGCACCTGGTGGAGGTGTCCCGGTTGCCCCAAGTGCGGCTGCAGGTACTGCCGTTCAGCGTGGGGGGACATCTCGGCCTCACCGGACCGTTCGTCATTTTCTCATTTCCGAACATCGCCGATCTGGATGTGGTGGTACTCGACCATTTGACGAGTAGCCTCTATCTGGAGCGGAAGGAAGACCTAGAGGCGTACAGCGCCGCGTTCCGCACCATCCAGGCGCACGCCCTCCCGCCCCAGGACTCGTCGGATCTCATCAGCACCCTCGCTGACGACGCGTAAGGAGGCACCCCCGTGTCCGCAACCCCCTTATCCACCAGCGGACTTCTGAACAGCGCGCGGTGGCGGCGGAGCAGCCGCAGCACCGGAATGAACAACTGCGTGGAAGCGGCCGTCCTCTCGAGCGGCCTGCTGGCCGTCCGTGACTCCAAGCGGACGGACGGCCCGGCCGTGCTCTTCACCGGGCCGGCCTGGGACGGCTTCCTCGCCCATGTCAGGGCGGACGTTCCCGCGTAACCCGCCTAGCGGTCCGTGGCTCCGGCCGGAGCGGTCCGCAGGATCGTCCCGACGGACCGGTCGATCTCGTCCCCCGTGAGATCCGCCCGGGCGGTCAACCGCAGCCGGGAAATGCCGTCCGGTACCGACGGCGGCCGGAAGCACCCCACGGACAGACCTGCCTCGCGGCAGTCGGCGGCCCACTGCAGTGCCGCCGAGGCCGACGGGGCCCGAACCGACACCACGGCCGCGTCCGGCCGGGCCGCGGTCAGGCCGGACGCGGTGAGCCGCCCGTACAGCTGGGCGGCCACCTCGCGGGCGCGGTCCGCCCGCTCCGGTTCCCGCTGGAGCAGGCGCAGGCTCGCCAGTGCCGCGCCCGCGGCGGCCGGGGCCAGCCCGGTGTCGAAGATGAAGGTGCGCGCGGCGTTGACCAGGTGCCGGATGACCTTGGCCGGGCCGAGTACGGCTCCGCCCTGGCTGCCCAGGGACTTGGAGAGGGTCAGCGTGGCGACCACCCCGGCCGCGCCCGCGAGCCCGACGGCGTGCAGCGCCCCGCGTCCGCCCTCGCCGAGCACGCCCAGCCCGTGCGCGTCGTCCACGACCAGGGCCGCGCCCTCGTCCCGGGCGGCCGCAGCGTAGCCGGCGAGCGGGGCGGCGTCCCCGTCCACGGAGAAGACCGAGTCGCTGACCAGGAGCGCCCTGCCCTCGTGCGCGGCGAGCGTCTTGCGCGCGGCGTCGGGATCGGAGTGCGGGATCACCGCGGTCTCGGCGCGCGAGAGGCGGCAGCCGTCGACGATCGAGGCGTGGTTCCCGGCGTCGGAGACGACGAGCGTGCCGCGACCGCTGAGCGCGGTGACGGCCGCGAGGTTGGCCGCGTATCCGGAGGATAGGACCAGGGCGGCCTCGAAACCGCAGAAGGCGGCGAGCTCGCGCTCCAGTTCCGCGTGGAGTTCCGTCGTTCCGGTGACCAGCCGGGAACCGGTGGCGCCGGCGCCCCAGCGCTCGGCGGCCTCCCTGGCGCCGCGGACGGTCTCGGGGTGCCTGGTCAGGCCGAGGTAGTCGTTGCTCGCGAGGTCCAGCAGCGGCGAGGACTCCGGCCGCGGGCGCAGCGTCCGTACGAGTCCGGCCTCGGCCCGGGCGCGCTCCGCTTCGTCGATCCACGCGAAGACGTCGGCGGAGTCGGGGGTGTGCTGGGGCAACGGCGGCATCGGCAGGTCCTCGCGTTTTGTCGGCAGTCCACAGACCAGGCTCGACCCTAGCCGCCGTCACAGCTGCGCCAGGTGTGGCGATACACACACTCCCATCCGGCCATGTTGTGCGATCTCTCCTTGGCCGGGAGTGGTCGTGTAGGCCAGGATCGGCGTCATGGACCTGCTGAACAACCTGGTGGACAAGGGGCTCCGGCGCGAGCTGCCGACCCGCGAAGAGGCGCTCGCCGTACTGGCGACTTCCGACGACGAACTGCTCGACGTGGTGGCCGCGGCCGGCAAAGTGCGCCGCCGGTGGTTCGGGCGTCGGGTCAAGCTGAACTACCTGGTCAACCTGAAGTCGGGCCTGTGCCCGGAGGACTGCTCGTACTGCTCCCAGCGGCTGGGCTCGAAGGCCGAGATCCTCAAGTACACGTGGCTGAAGCCGGAGGAGGCCTCCGAGGCGGCCGCCGCGGGTGTCGCGGGCGGCGCGAAGCGGGTCTGCCTGGTCGCGAGCGGCCGCGGTCCGACGGACCGTGACGTGGACCGCGTCGGCAAGACCATCGCCGCGATCAAGGAGCAGAACGAGGGCGTCGAGGTCTGCGCGTGTCTCGGCCTGCTCTCCGACGGCCAGGCGGAGAAGCTCCGCGACGCGGGCGCCGACGCGTACAACCACAACCTGAACACCTCCGAGGCCACGTACGGTGCGATCACCAAGACGCACACCTACGCGGACCGCGTGGACACCGTGCAGAAGGCGCACGCGGCGGGCCTGTCGGCCTGCTCGGGCCTGATCGCGGGCATGGGCGAGAGCGACGAGGACCTGGTCGACGTCGTCTACTCGCTGCGCGAGCTGGACTCGGACTCGGTGCCGGTCAACTTCCTGATCCCCTTCGAGGGCACCCCGCTGGCCAAGGAGTGGAACCTCACCCCGCAGCGCTGCCTCCGGATCCTCGCGATGGTCCGGTTCGTCTGCCCCGACGTGGAGGTCCGGATCGCCGGCGGCCGCGAGGTGCACCTGCGCTCGATGCAGCCGCTCGCGCTGAACATCGCCAACTCCATCTTCCTCGGCGACTACCTCACCAGTGAGGGCCAGGCCGGCCAGGCGGACCTCGACATGATCGCGGACGCCGGCTTCGAGGTGGAGGGCGCCGGTACGACCACCCTTCCCGCGCACCGCGCCGACGTGGCAGCCGCCGCGACGGCCGGCGGCTGCGGCTCGCACGGGGGCGGCGCCTCGGTCTGCGGTTCCGCGGGTTCCGCCGACTCCGCCGCCGAGGCCGGCTGCGGCTCGGCGTGCGGCGGCTGCTCCGGGCACGCGGAAGCGGCGCCGGCACCGGCCCAGGCCGAGGCCGGCGAGGTGCGCTCGGACCTGGTCGCCGTGCGCCGCCGTGGCGCGGGGACGGACGTCGCCCCCAATGCCTGATCAGCACCTGCCGCCGACCTCCGGCGCGGAACTGCTCGCGCTGGACCGGCAGCACGTCTGGCACCCGTACGGCCCGATGCCCGGGCGGCAGGAGCCGCTGGTCATCGCGTCCGCGTCGGGAGTCCGGCTGCGGCTGGCCGTGCCCTCCCAGGGGCACGGCCACGACGAGCTGGTCGACGGCATGTCCTCCTGGTGGTCGGCCATCCACGGCTACAACCACCCGGTGCTGAACGAGGCCGCGACCGCGCAGCTCGGCCTGATGTCGCACGTGATGTTCGGCGGGCTCACCCACGAGCCCGCCGTCAGGCTCGCCGCGAAGCTCGTCGAGATCACCCCGGCCGGGCTGGAGCACGTCTTCCTCGCCGACTCGGGCTCGGTGTCCGTCGAGGTCGCGGTCAAGATGTGCCTGCAGTACTGGCGTTCCCTGGGCCGCACGGGCAAGACCCGGTTGCTGACCTGGCGCGGCGGCTACCACGGGGACACCTGGCAGCCGATGGCCGTCTGCGACCCCGACGGCGGCATGCACGAGCTGTGGCAGGGTCACCTGCCGCGGCAGGTGTTCGCGGACGCGCCGCCCGGCGGCTTCGACACCCCGGTGGACCCGGCGTACACCGACCACCTGCGGTCCCTGATCGCCGCGCACGCCGACGAGCTGGCCGCGGTGATCGTGGAACCCGTGGTGCAGGGCGCGGGCGGCATGCGCTTCCACAACCCGGGCTACCTGCGGGTGCTGCGCGAGCTGTGCGACGAGTACGGCGTGCTGCTGATCCTCGACGAGATCGCGACGGGCTTCGGCCGCACGGGCGCGCTCTTCGCCGCCGACCACGCCGGGATCACCCCGGACGTGATGTGTCTGGGCAAGTCGCTGACGGGCGGTTACCTCACGCTCGCCGCGACCCTGTGCACGGAGCGGGTGGCGGACGGCATCTCGCAGGGCGAGGTCCCCGTCCTCGCCCACGGGCCGACCTTCATGGGCAACCCGCTCGCGACGGCCGTGGCGCTGGCCTCCGTCGACCTGCTGCTCGGCCAGGACTGGACCACCGAGGTCAAGCGGATCGAGGCGGGCCTGCGCGAAGGCCTCGCGGACGTCGCCTCGGTGCCGGGCGTACGGGACGTACGCGTCCTGGGCGCGATCGGCGTGGTGCAGCTCGACCACGAGATCGACATGGCTGCCGCCACCCGGGCGGCGGTGCGCGAGGGCGTGTGGCTGCGCCCGTTCCGGGACCTGATCTACACCATGCCGCCGTTCGTCACGGGCGACGCGGACGTGGCACGTATCTGCCGTGCGGTGCGCGCGGCGGCCGAGGAAGGCTGAGATGTCCGTACTGGTCGTGTCCGGCACCGGAACCGAGATCGGCAAAACGGTGGTCACCTCGGCGATCGCGGCCGCCGCGCTGGCGGCCGGCCGTTCGGTGGCGGTGCTCAAGCCGGCGCAGACGGGCGTCGGCCCGCAGGAGCCGGGGGACGCCGCCGAGGCGGTCCGGCTGGCCGGCGACGGCGTCACGGCGATGGAACTGGCCCGCTACCCGGAGCCCTTGGCCCCGGACACGGCGGCCCGCCGCGCGGGCCTGGCCACGGTGTCCCCGGAACGGATCGCGGAAGCCGCCCGTGAGCTGTCCCTCTCCCACGACCTGGTCCTGGTCGAGGGCGCGGGCGGCCTGCTGGTCCGGTTCGACGAGGCGGGGCACACCCTGGCCGACGCGGCCGGCCTGCTCGACGCACCGGTCCTGGTGGTGGCCGCGGCCGGGCTCGGCACCCTCAACTCCACGACCCTCACCGCGGAAGCCCTCCGGGCCCGGGGGCTGACCGGGCTCGGTGTGGTGGTCGGCAGCTGGCCCGCCGACCCGGACCTGGCCGCCCGCTGCAACCTGGCGGACCTCCCCACGAGCTCGGCCCTCCCCCTGCTGGGCGCGGTGCCCGAGGGCTCGGGCGGCCTGGCGCCGGAGGAGTTCCGCGCCTCGGCCCCCGGATGGCTCTCCCCGGCCCTCTCGGGCACGTGGTCGGCCGAGTCGTTCCTGGCGGCCTGGCCGGCGTGACGGTGTGACGGTGTGACGGTGTGACGGCGTCACACGGTGATCGACAGGGCCCCCGGCTGCGGCCGGGGGCCCTGTTCGTTTCCTCGCGTTCTCCGGGGTTCTTCTCGGGCTGCCGGGGTTCCGGGCCTATCCGAACGGCTTCGTCCAGCGCCGCCACTGGTCCTCGCGCCGGTAGCCGGCCGCCGCCCACACCAGGTGCGCCCGCTCGTTCGCCTCGAGGACCATCGCGTCGCCACGACGGCCCCCGACGGCGGTGAAACGCCGTTCGGCCGCTTCGAGGAGCGTGCCGGCGATCCCCTGCCGGCGGTGGGAGGGCAGTACGGCCAGCCGGTACAGCGAGGAACGCCAGCCGTCCCAGCCGGCGATCACCGAGCCGACGAGGAGCCCGTCGGCCTCCGCGAGGATCAAGGCTTCCGGATCACGTGTGACGAGACGTGTCACTCCGTCCAGGTCGTCCGTGATCGACGTTCCCTCCGCCGCTTCCTTCCAGAAGGCGAGCACGTTCTCGGCGTCGGCCGGCACAGCGGTCCGTATGCGGATCTTGGTCATGACCAGGACCCAAGCACGCCCGGCACGCGGCCCGCCACCGACTTCTTCGCCCCGGGCGCCGGCCGGTTCCGCCAAAAGGATGATCCGCCCCCTTTGCCTTTCCTTTACGATGTGGGTTCGGGCGTTGCACGATGAACGACCGAACGACCGACCCACTCAGATGAAAGGTGTGAGCGTCCGCCCATGGGCGAGCCTCCCAGTCCACGACCCTCCCGATCGCGACACCGCGCGGTACGCCTCCTCCTGGCCGATCATGGAACGGAGGTGATCGACCGATGACCGAGGTGCTCCTGCTCGTCGTGGCACTGCTGCTCTGCGTCGCCTGCGGAGTCTTCGTCGCGGCCGAGTTCTCGCTGACCACCGTCGAGCGCAGTGAACTCGAACGAGCCGTCGAGCGCGGTGAGCGGGGGGCCGACAGCGCCTTGGCCGCCGTCCGCACCCTGACCTTCCAGCTCTCCGGCGCCCAGCTCGGCATCACCGTGACCGGCCTGGTCATCGGCATGATCTCCAAGCCGTCGATCGCGGCCCTGCTCCAGGGACCGTTCGAGGCCATGGGGCTCTCGGCCGCCACCGCGTCCTCCACCGCGCTGGTCCTCGGCACCGTCCTGTCGACCGTCGTCCTGATGGTCGTCGGCGAACTGGTGCCCAAGAACTGGGCGATCTCCTCCCCGCTCGCCATCGCCAAGCGCGTGGCGACCGTGCAGCGGGTGTTCAGCCGGGCCTTCAGACCGCTGATCAGCCATCTGAACACCACCGCGAACCACATGGTCCGCCGCCTCGGCATGGAGCCGGCCGAGGAGCTGGCATCCGCCCGCACTCCGCAGGAGCTGGTCGCGCTGGCGCGACACTCCGCGAAGGCGGGCGCGCTGGAGAAGGACACCGCCGAGCTGTTCGTGCGGACCCTGAACCTGGCCGACCTGACCGCGGAGAACGTGATGACCCCGCGCGTCCAGGTCACCGCCCTCGACGTGCAGACCACCGCGGAGGACGTGGCGAACGCGACGCTGGCCACCGGCCTGTCCCGCTTCCCCGTCTACCGGGGCAGCCTCGACACCGTCGTCGGCACCGTCCACATCAAGGACGTGCTGGCGCTGCCCGCCGAGGAGCGCCACCGCCACCCCGTGTCGCAGCTGCTGCGCGAGCCCCTGCTCGTACCGGAGTCGCTGACCGTGGACCGGCTGCTGGACCGGCTGTCCGGCCGGCAGACCATGGCCGTGGTCATCGACGAGTACGGCGGTACGGCCGGCGTGGCCACCCTCGAGGACATCGTCGAGGAGGTCGTCGGCGAGGTCCACGACGAGCACGACCCGCACGAGACCCCGGACCTGGCCCCGGCCGGTACGGACGACGACGGGCGCACGCTCTACTCCGCCGACGGCGCGGCCCGCACCGACCAGCTCCGTCGGATCGGACTGCGCGTGCCCGAGGGGCCGTACGAGACCCTCGCCGGTCTCATAGCGACCGAGCTGGGCCGCATCCCGGCGGTCGGCGACAGCCTGGAGCTGGGCGGCTGGCGGTTTGACGTGGTGGACGCCGGCGGGCGCCGGGCCGCGCGGGTGCTGCTGCACATGCCGGCCGAGGGCCCGGGTGGCCTGGGTGACGAGGGTACGGAGGGGACCCGATGACCGCGATCCAGCTTCTGATCGGCCTGGCGACGCTGGTCGTCAACGCCTTCTTCGTCGGCGCGGAGTTCGCGCTGATCTCGGTCAGGCGCAGCCAGATCGAGCCGTACGCGGAGCAGGGCGACCGGCGCGGCAAGGCCGTCCTGTGGGGTCTGGAGCACGTGTCGGCGCTGATGGCGGCGGCCCAGCTCGGGATCACCCTCTGCACCCTGGTGCTGGGTGTGGTGGCCGAGCCGGCCATCGCCCACCTGCTGAGCCCGCTGCTCGACGCCGTCGGGGTGCCGTCCGGGGTGACGCACGCGATCTCCTTCGTGGTGGCGCTGGCCCTGGCGACGTACCTGCACATGCTCTTCGGCGAGATGGTGCCGAAGAACGTGGCGCTGTCCGAGCCCGTGCGCACGGCACTGCTGCTGGGCCCGCCGCTGGTGACCCTCACCCGGGCGCTGCGGCCGGTGATCTTCGCGATCAACGCCTTCGCCAACGCCCTGCTGCGGCTGCTGCGGGTGGAGGTGAAGGACGAGATCGCGGCGACCTTCTCGGACGACGAGCTGGCGCGGATCGTCAAGGACTCCAGTGACGCCGGGCTCATCGACGACCGGGCGAGCGAGCGGCTGCACGACGCCCTGGAGCTGGGTCGCCGGCCCGTCACGGACGTGGTGCTGGCCGCGGACCGGGTGGTCCCGGCCCGGGAGGGCATCACTCCGGCCGGGCTGGAGCGGTTGTCGGCGCAGTCGGGGTACTCCCGCTTCCCGGTGATCGACGCGCAGCACCGGATTCTGGGATACCTGCACGTCAAGGACGCCCTGGACGCCGATCCGGACGCACGTGACGAGCCCTTCCCGGTTGCGGCCCTGAGGCCGATCGCGCAGATCCGGGCCGAAACGCCGCTGGACGACGTGCTGACCGCGATGCGGCGCAGCCGTACGCACCTGGCCGCCGTGCTCGGCCCGGACGGGGCGATGACGGGCCTGGTGACGATGGAGGACGTCCTGCGCGAGCTGTTCGGCCGTCCCGCCTCCGCCTGATGATCGTCCGACGATCCGGTCCCCGGCCCTGCGGGGCCGGGGTACCGCGCGGTAACATCACTCCGCCATGGAGATGAATGTGCGGTACACCAGTTTCGTCGCGGTAGGCGACTCCTTCAGCGAAGGCATGTCCGACCTGCTCCCAGACGGCTCCTACCGGGGCTGGGCCGACCTGCTGGCCGCCCGCCTGGCGGCGCGCGAGCCGGGCTTCCGCTACGCGAACCTCGCGGTCCGCGGCAAGCTGATCGGCCAGATCGCCGAGGAGCAGGTCCCGGTGGCGGCGGCGATGCGGGCCGACGTGGTGACGTTGGTGGGCGGGCTGAACGACACCCTGCGTCCCAAGGTGGACATGGGGCGCGTCCGGGACCGGCTGGAGGCCTCCGTGGAACTCCTCGCACCCTCCTGCGAGCGGCTGGTCCTGATGCGCTCCCCCGGGCGCAACGGCCCGGTCATGGAACGCTTCCGGCCGCGCATGGAGGAGCTCTTCCTCTTCATCGAGGAGCTCGCGGCCCGGCACGGCGCCCTGGTGGTCGACCTGTACGGGGCTCCGGCGCTCGCGGACCAGCGCATGTGGGACGTGGACCGGCTCCACCTGACCGCCGAAGGCCACCGCCGGGTCGCCGAGGCCGTCTGGCAGACTCTCGGGCTGCCCGCCGAAGAGGACTGGCGCGTCGAACTCCCGGCGGCCGAGCCCCCGGGCTGGGCGGTCCGGCGGGCCCGGGACCTCGACTTCGCCCGGCAGCACCTGCTCCCCTGGATCGGCCGCCGCCTGACGGGCCGCTCCTCCGGCGACGGCCGCCCGGCGAAGCGCCCGGAGCTGCTGCCGTACGCCCCGCACGGGGACTCGCCCGTCTCGTAGCAAGGCACAATCCGGCACGGGGGCCCTACCTGCGTAAACGCACAGCTCGGGCCCAAGTAGAATCCCTACACGTGACAGCCAAGCCCCGCATCCCCAATGTCCTGGCCGGCCGCTACGCCTCCGCGGAGCTCGCCGTCCTGTGGTCCCCCGAGTACAAGGTGACGCTGGAGCGGCGGCTGTGGCTCGCCGTGCTGCGCGCCCAGAAGGACCTCGGCATCGACGTCCCGGACGCCGCCCTCGCCGACTACGAGCGCGTCCTCGAGACGGTCGACCTCGCCTCCATCGCCGAGCGCGAGAAGGTCACCCGGCACGACGTGAAGGCCCGCATCGAGGAGTTCAACGCCCTCGCCGGCCACGAGCACGTCCACAAGGGCATGACCTCGCGCGACCTCACCGAGAACGTCGAGCAGCTCCAGATCCGGCTCTCCCTGGAGCTGGCCCGCGACCGCACCGTCGCCGTCCTCGCCCGCCTCGGCAAGCTGGCCGGCGAGCACGCCGAGCTGGTCATGGCCGGCCGCTCCCACAACGTCGCCGCGCAGGCGACGACCCTGGGCAAGCGCTTCGCCACCGCGGCGGACGAGCTGCTGGTCGCCTACGACCGCCTGGAGAACCTCCTCGAGCGCTACCCGCTGCGCGGTATCAAGGGCCCCGTCGGCACCGCCCAGGACATGCTCGACCTGCTCGGTGGCGACGCCGCCAAGCTGGCCGACCTGGAGCAGCGGATCGCCTCCCACCTCGGCTTCTCCCAGGCCTTCACCTCGGTCGGCCAGGTCTACCCCCGCTCGCTCGACTACGACGTGGTCACCGCGCTGGTCCAGCTGGCCGCCGCCCCCTCCTCGATCGCCAAGACGATCCGTCTGATGGCCGGCCACGAGCTGGTGACCGAGGGCTTCAAGCCCGGCCAGGTCGGCTCCTCGGCGATGCCGCACAAGATGAACACCCGCTCCTGCGAGCGCGTGAACGGCCTGATGGTCATCCTGCGCGGCTACGCCTCGATGACCGGCGAGCTGGCCGGCGACCAGTGGAACGAGGGCGACGTCTCCTGCTCCGTGGTCCGCCGCGTGGCGCTGCCGGACGCGTTCTTCGCCTTCGACGGCCTCCTGGAGACCTTCCTGACGGTCCTCGACGAGTTCGGCGCCTTCCCGGCGGTCGTCGCCCGTGAGCTGGACCGCTACCTGCCGTTCCTCGCGACCACCAAGGTCCTGATGGGCGCGGTGCGTGCCGGGGTGGGCCGCGAGGCCGCCCACGAGGTCATCAAGGAGCACGCGGTGGCCTCGGCCCTGGCCATGCGCGAGCAGGGCGCGGAGCGCAACGAGCTCCTCGACAAGCTGGCCGCCGATGACCGGATGCCGCTGGACCGAGCCCAGCTCGACGCCCTGATGGCCGACAAGCTGTCCTTCACCGGCGCCGCGGGCGACCAGGTCACGGCGGTGGTCTCCCGTATCGAGGCGATCTCCAAGCAGCACCCGGAGGCCGCCGGGTACACGCCGGGGTCGATCCTCTGACCCCCGACGAGCTGAACGCCGCCCGTGACCGCGTCCTCCCGGACGTGGTCGCGGGCGGTCTGCGTGTGCTCTTCTGCGGGATCAACCCCGGCCTCCTCTCCGCCGCCACGGGCCACCACTTCGCCCGCCCGGGCAACCGCTTCTGGCCCGTCCTCCACCTGTCGGGCTTCACCCCGCGCCGGCTCGCCCCCTCCGAACAGGAGGAGCTGCTGACCTACCGGCTCGGCATCACCAACGTCGTGGCCCGCGCCACGGCCCGCGCCGACGAGCTGACCACCGAGGAGTTCCGCGAAGGCGGCCGCATCCTGACCGCCAAGGTGGAGCTCCTGCGCCCCCAGTGGCTCGCGGTGGTCGGGGTCACCGCCTACCGCACGGCCTTCGGCGAGCGGAAGGCACAGATCGGTCCCCAGGAGCGGACCATCCGCTCCACCCGCATCTGGGCCCTCCCCAACCCCAGCGGCCTCAACGCCCATTGGACCGCCGAGACCATGGCCCAGGAATACGCCCGCCTCCGCGCCGCCGCCGAATCGTCGGCCCCTTAAGGCGGATCGATGACCGTGACCCCTGCCATCAACAGGTAGGGGTCTTCGGTGCCCCACTGCGCCACGAAGGCCAGCAGCCACAGCTCCCCCGCCCGCCACAGGTGCACATGGTCGGTGGTGTTGCTCACCACTCCCCACGGCTCCGGTATCTCCTCCCCCTCGAACCCCCGGTCCAGCAGCGACGTGACGCTGAAGACCTGCTGATCCCCCCACCGGTCGGCAAGGGCCTGCGTGAGCGCCCCGTACTCGGCCGCGATCTGGTCGGACGCCTCGGCCCGGCCCGAGCCGTCGTCCTCCCAGAAGTCCCGTGTCCGGCCGAGCTGGACGAGGTGGTGGCCCGGGCCGCTGCTCTGCCCGCCGGACCGGACCGGCTCGGGCGGGAATGCCGTCACCCGGAGCCGGTCGATCGTGTCGAGATGCTCTGCCGTGGTCATGCCGTCAGTATCCCGACCACCACTGACAACTGGCCCGCCGTCACGCGTCCCGGCGCCGCACTGCTATGAGACCACCGATGGCGGCGGCCGCGGCCCACAGCATCGCCACACCCATTCCGGTCCACGGGCCGAGGACTCCGCCAATCGACTCGCTCCGGAGCACCATCTGCCCGGCCTTGTCCGGCATGAACTGACCGATACCGCTCGTGACTCCGCTGATCACGAAGGAGACCAGCAGAACGAAGGGGCCGAGGATGCTGATGACCGCAACCCCACTGCGCAGGATCGCCGTCAGGCCGGCCGAGAAGAGCGTGATCACCGTCAGGTAGAGCCCGCAACCGACGACGGAGCGGACGGTGCCCGGGTCCCCGAGCTTCATCGCGTACTGCCCCATGAACGCCTGCCCGCCGAGGAAGGTGAGCAGTCCCGTGACCTGACCCACGAGCAGGGCGAGACCTGCGAGCACGGCCATCTTGGACAGGTAGAACCGCGTACGGTCCGGCACGGCGGCGAGCGTGGTGCGCAGGGCCCCGTTGTGGAACTCGGCGGAGAAGGCATTGGCTCCGAAGGCGATGGCCGCTATCTGGCCGAAGTTGAGGGCGTAGTAGGACGCGAAGAGCGGGTCGTCGCCCATGGCCCCTTCCTCCGCCGTGCCGATCGCCCAGGCCATCAGCGTCTGGATGCCGGCGGTCACGACCAGCACGGCTATCAGGGAGCCGAACGTGCCGCGCAGCGATCTGATCTTGATCCATTCGGAGTGCAGGACGGGCCGGGTGGGCAGGGCGGTGCTCATGGCGAACCTCCAGAGAGAAGGGGGACGGTCAGCGGGTGGCGGTGAACTGGGCGTGGTCCGCCGTGAGGTCGAGGTAGGCCTGCTCCAGTGAGGCGCGCTCGTCGGAGAGTTCCAGCATGGGGATCCCTTCTCGGGCGGCCGTGATGCCGAGCTGGTCCGCCTGTATGCCGTCGACGGTCCAGCGCCCGCCCTCGGCCTCCACCAGTTCCCAACCCTCCCGGGCCAAGACGGCCCGCAGCCGGATCGGGTCCGTGGTCCGCAGCCGCACCCGAGGGGTGCTGCGCGCGTCGATGAACTCCTCCATCGAGGTGTCCGCCAGGAGCCGGCCCGCGCCCAGCACGACCAGGTGGTCGGCCAGCGTCGACGTCTCGGACATGAGGTGGCTGGAGACGAGGACGGTGCGGCCTTCGGCGGCCAGACCGCGCATCAGTTCGCGGATCCAGACGATCCCCTCGGGATCGAGCCCGTTGGTCGGCTCGTCGAGGAGCAGTACTCCGGGATCTCCGAGCAGGGCGGCGGCGATGCCCAGCCGCTGGCGCATGCCCAGGGAGAAGGTCTTCACCCTGCGCTTGGCCGCCGCGGCTATGCCGGCCTGCTCCAGCACCTCCTCCACGCGACGGGCCGGGATGCCGTTCGAGGCGGCGAGGAAGCGCACGTGGTCGCGGGCGGTGCGTCCGCCGTGGATGGACTGGGGGTCGAGGAGCGCTCCGACCCGGTGCAGCGGGTCGGTGAAGGTGGTGAACGGGCGTCCGCCGATGGTGGCGGTGCCGGAGGTCGCCCGGTCCAGGCCCAGCAGCAGCCGCATCGTGGTCGACTTCCCGGCGCCGTTGGGGCCGAGGAAGCCGGTGACCCGTCCGGGGAGCACGTCGAAGGTGAGACGGTCCACGGCACGGGTGGTGCCGTATTCCTTGGTCAGTTCCCGAATCTCGATGCTGTTCATGCCTCAAGATTCGCCGCCGGCCCCATCCCCCGACCTCCCCCACGTGGGGGGATCGTCTCCCCCACGTGGGGGAGACGGGAGCCGTATCCCGGCTGCCAGGATGAGGACATGTACCGACTGCTTCGTGCTCCCCTCCGTGGGATCACGTACACCCGCTGGCTGCATCTGCTCGTACCGACCCTGATCGTCTCCATCTGGATGTTCATAGAGCCCGCGTGGCCGTGGATGCCCGCCCTGATCGTCGCCCCGTTCGGGCTGATCCCCTGGGTGCGGCTGGCCGAAGGGCTGCAGGCGCAGTTCCTGCTGACGCCGCACGAGCGCGGCCGGCACGACGGGTCCATCAGCACGGTCGCGTCCACCCGTTGGGGGGACCGTTGGCGGACGGTCGCCTGGCTGGAGGCGCGGCTCGTACTGGCGGGCGCGGCGATACTGCCGACGGTGTGGATCCCGGTGATGACCGTGGAACTCGCCATCGTCGCAGCGGGTGGCTCTCTCGGATCGGACGACGTGATCCTGCCGTTCACCCCGCCGCGGTGGGCGGCCGTGCTCCTCCTGCCGGTGCCGCTGGTGCTGCTGTTCGTCATCGTGGTCCTGCTCGGCGACGCCGTCACGGCGATGGCGTCGCGACTCCTGGGGCCTTCGGCGGCCGAGCGGCTGACCGCGCTGGAGGCGCGGACCGAACAGCTGCTGGAACGCACACGGATCGCGCGGGAGTTGCACGACTCCATCGGGCACGCGCTCACCGTGGCCGTCGTCCAGGCGGGAGCCGCCCGGGCGGCGGGCGATCCGGAGTTCACCGAGCGGGCGCTGTGCGCGATCGAGGAGACAGGCCGGGCCGCGATGGAGGACCTGGACCGGGTGCTGAAGGTGCTCCGGGAGTCAGGTCAGCCACCCTCCCAGCGGCCCACCCTGGCCGATGCCGACCGGCTGCTGGAATCGGCGCGAGCGTCCGGTGCCCCGGTCGACGCCGAGATGTCCGGTCCGTTGGAGAAGTTGCCGGGGCCGGTCACGCGCGAGGGATACCGGATCCTTCAGGAGGCACTCACCAACGTGCTGCGGCACAGCGGGCCGGTTCCAGTCCGGGTGCGGATCGAAGTGGCCGTGGGAAGGCTGGACTTGGAGGTGACCAATCCCCTCCCGACGGAGTCCGCGCGGATGACGGGCCGAGGCTCCGGTCTGCGCGGCATCCGGGAACGGGCCGCGCTGCTCGGCGGAGAGGCCGAGACCGGACCGTACGAGGGCAACTGGAGGGTGCGCGCCCGGCTTCCGCTGGAGCGAATACGCTGACCGGATGCCGGTTACCGTACTGCTCGTCGACGACGAGCCCCTGGTGCGCGCGGGTCTGCGCGCCGTCCTCGAAGCCCAGCCCGACATCGAGGTCGTGGGCGAGGCGCCCGACGGAGCCTCCGTGATCCCGCTCGTGCGACAGCTGCGGCCCGACGTCGTCGCGATGGACGTACGGATGCCGCTGCTCGACGGGATCGAGGCGACCCGGGCGATCCTGAAGACGGTCGACTCACCGCCGAAGATCCTCGTCGTCACCACCTTCGAGAACGACGAGTACGTCTACGAGGCGCTGCGTGCCGGCGCGGACGGGTTCCTGCTGAAGCGGGCGCGGCCTTCGGAGATCGTGCACGCGGTCCGGCTGGTGGCCGAGGGTGAGACGCTGCTCTTCCCCGCGGCCGTGCGGGCCCTGGCCGCCGAGTACGGAAACCGCCAGGCCCGGGCCGTGCTGGAGCGGGCGGCCCTGACCGAGCGCGAGGAGGCGGTGCTGAGGCTCATGGCACGGGGGCTGACCAACGTGGAGATCGCGGGCAAGTTGATCGTCGGCACGGAAACGGTGAAGTCCCACGTCAGTGCGATCCTGGCGAAGTTGGGGGCGCGGGACCGGACCCAGGCCGTGATCATGGCGTACGAGTCGGGGTTCGTCGCCCCGGCCTGAGCGGACGGTCCAGTTCCGGCCGATGGGGGGCTGGTTCTCGCTGAAGCACCAGGTGGGCAGTACCATCCGGCTGACGGGCTCGCTAGCTGGGAGGACACACGTTGGGGCAGCTGACCGGCGGAGACCCCTCTCTGCTGAGGCGGATCAATTCCGCCGTGGTGCTGCGTGCACTGCGCGCGGCCCAGGCGCCGACGCTCACCGACCTCACCCGGGTCACCGGGCTCTCCCGGCCGACCGTGGAAGGGGTCGTGGAGGGGCTGATGGCGACCGGACTGGTCGTCGAAGCCGACGTCGAGGAAGGCGCGCGGCGGCAGGGTCGACCGGCGAGGCGGTTCCGTTTCAGGGCCGAGGCCGGGCACCTGCTGGGCATAGAGATCGGCTCGCACCGGGTCGCCGTACTGCTCTCCGGCCTGGACGGACGGGTCATCGGCGCCGGTACGAAGGACGTCGCGGAGTCGGCGTCCGCCGATGAGCGGCTGGAGAAGGTCCGTTCGGCCGTGGCCGATCTGCTGCGCCGGGCCGGGGTGCCCCGGGACTCCCTGCGCGCGGTCGGCGTCGGCAGCCCCGGGATCGTGGAGGCGGACGGCACGGTCCGCCTCGGTACCGCCCTGCCCGGCTGGACGGGACTTCCGCTGGGGGAACGACTCCAGCGCTCGTTCCGGTGCCCGGTGAAGGTGGAGAACGATGCCAACGCCGCGGCGGTCGCCGAGCACTGGAAGGGGGCCGCGCGCGACACCGACGACATCGTGTTCGTCATGGCGGGGCTCAGCCCCGGCGCCGGTTCCCTGATCGGCGGCCGACTGCACCGGGGCTTCGGCGGCGCGGCCGGCGAGATCGGCGCGCTCCATCTGCTGGGCCGTGAGGTCACCCCGGAGAAGCTGCTGTCGACGACCGGCGAGCCGCTGCACCCGCTGGACGAGCCGGCGGTCGCCGAGGTCTTCGCGATGGCCAAACGGGGCGACGAGCGGGCGGTGGCCGCCGTGGAGCGGTTCCTGCAGCGACTGGTCCACGACGTGGCCGCGCTGGTCCTGGCGATGGATCCGGAACTCGTGGTGGTCGGCGGCTGGGCGGCCGGGCTGGACGGGGTGCTGGATCCCCTGCGACGGGAGCTGGAGCGCTACTGCCTGCGCCCGCCGAAGGTGGCACTGTCCCTACTCGGCGAGGCAGCCGTGGCCACCGGCGCCCTCCGCCTCGCGTTGGACCACGTCGAGGAAGAACTGTTCGCGGTGGAGAAGACGGTCACGGCCCGCCGCCGCTGACCGCGCCGCGCGGCCCCGGGCCTCGGGCCCCGGAGAGGGATCGCACACGGCGCGGAACGGCTCGCCTGCGCGCGGTGGCCGCACGAAGGCGCACTGCCGCGCACCGGCGGCGCGGTGGCCGCGCGCACCGGCCCGTCCCCGGCGGGCGGCACCGTCACCATGCCCGACGGACCGCTCTCGGCGGTGCCCGGCGGACACGGCGTCCGACCCTGGACGTCGCTGTCCTCTCCGAACGCCGCCGTGCCCTCAGGACGCCGCCGTCCCCTCAAGGCGCCGCCGTGCCTTCAGGACGCCGCCGTCCCCGCCGGACGGGGACGGCCGGCCGTGGCGGAGATCCACCGTGTGCCCGTGTCAGGAGGCGACGCGCGGCTCGTGGGTGATCTGGACGTCGCCCGAGTCCCCGAAGGTGAGGCGGCAGGTGTCGGCGCGGTAGGTGGCCACGGAGACCGCGACCGTGCCCGCGCTGGTGAAGTAGCGCGTGGTGACGACGAGTACGGGCGCGCCGGGCAGTCGGTCCAGTTCCTTGGCGTCGTCGGCGCGGGCGGAGCCGAGCTCCACCGAGCGGTCCTGGCCGTCGAGGACCAGTCGCTGCAGCTCGCGCAGGACCGCGCGGGCGCGGGCGGGACCGGCCGGGGCGTCGATCGCGGGGAGTCCGGGCACCGAGGCGGCCGGGACGTAGAGCATCTCGGCGGCGACGGCCTGCCCCTGGGTGACGCGGGTCCGGCGCACGGTGTGGACCGGCTCGTCGGCGGAGAAGGCCCCGCCGGTGCCCAGCAGCTTCAGGACCGCGGTCGACGGGAGTGCCTCGGTGGCGTCCACCGGCTCCCAGCCGTCGGCCTGCTCGCCGGGCCAACTGTGCCCCGCGGTGCCGACGGCGACACCGACGCGCGGCGGGGCGACGGTGGTTCCGACGCCGCGGCGGCGCTGCAGGCGGCCTTCGAGCTCCAGCTGCTCCAGCGCCTGGCGCAGGGTCGCGCGGGCGACGCCGAACCGGGCGGCGAGTTCACGCTCGTTCGGCAGGACCTCTCCGACGGCGAAATCCTGGTCGAGTGCTTCGCTGAGGACGGTCTTGAGGTGCCAGTACTTCGGCTCCGGCACCGTTTCGAGCTGCGTGGTCCCCACCCTGACTCCTCCTGCCATCGCCGCACTCGCCGTGTGTTCCGGCGGCAGTTCCGCGCCTTTGTTTATTAAAGGTTCCTGCACTATCCCTGCGACGATAGGACGGTGCACCCCCTTGGTCAAGACCAATGGTCACCCCTGTACCGGGCAGATCGGGCACGGGCATCAAGCCGTTCACAGGATGTTCTCGTGTGCGCCGAAGGCTTGTAGTCAAGGGCTACCGGACGGTAATGATGGCGGCAGCTCTACTGACAACCTGTCTCACACGCGTCCAACCGACGAGGAGCAGCATGACCGCCACGGTCTCCTTCACGATCGATTCGCCGCTCGGCCCCCGCACCGCCTCCGTCGCCTACGAACGCAAGGGCGCGGGCGAACCGCTCCTCCTGCTGCACGGCATCGGCCACCACCTCCAGGCCTGGCACCCGGTCACCGACGTCCTGGCCGCCGAACACGACGTGATCTCAGTCGATCTGCCCGGCTTCGGCACCTCGGAGCCCCTGCCCGAAGGCGTTCCGTACGACCTGGCCACCGTGGCCCCGGCGCTCGGGGCCCTCTGCGCGGCCCTCGGTGTCGAGCGCCCGCACGTCGCGGGCAACTCCCTCGGCGGCCTGCTCGCCCTCGAAATGGGCCGGACCGGCCTCGCCCGCTCGGTCACCGCCCTCTCCCCCGCGGGGTTCTGGACCGAGGGGGAACGCCGCTACGCCTTCGCCACCCTCCTCGCCATGCGCGCCGGCGCCAGGGCTCTGCCCCGCCCCGCGCTCGAACGGCTCTCGCGCGGCGCTGCAGGCCGGGTCGCGCTCACCGGCACCATCTACGCCCGCCCGGCCCGCCGTTCACCCGAGGCGGTGGTGGCCGAGACCCTCGCCCTGCGCGGGGCCAGCGGCTTCGAGGCGACCCTGGCCGCGGGTGGCTCCGTACGCTTCACCGACGACGTGCCCGGTCTGCCGGTCACCATCGCCTGGGGCACCCGCGACCGGCTGCTGCTGCGCCGCCAGGGCGTCCGCGCCAAGCACACCATCCCCGGCGCGCGGCTGGTCAGGCTCCCCGGATGCGGTCACGTGCCGATGAACGACGATCCGGCGCTCGTGTCCCGGGTCATCCTCGACACCGCCCGCCGCCGGACCCTCGCGGCGGCCTGACGGCGGCACGACACCACACACGGCGCGGCGGGGAGGCACGGAGCACCCCCGGGGTGGGGTGGCCGAAAAAGGACGAACGGGCCGGAGAAGCGAACGGCTGAGCGGCTGACGGCTGTTCATCCCGGGTTCGCGTGGGCGACGCGGCCGGGCCGGGGTCTGACGGCACCCTGGTCCGACCCACCCCCGCCCGCCCCTGGAGACGCACCGATGGCACCGATGCCGCACACCCGACGGTCCCTGATCGGCGGTTCCCTCGCCCTGTCCTCCGCGCTGTTCGCCGTTCCGGCGCTCGCGGCCCCCGCCTTCGCCCGCTCCGGCCGGCCGAACGCGCTCTGGGGCGTGCAGTCGGGCGAGATCACCGCCCACTCGGCCACCGTGTGGACCCGCTCCGACCGCCCCGCGTGGATGTCCGTCGAGACCTCCCCGAGCGAAGCGTTCCGGTACGCCGTGCGCCGCCACCAGGGTCCGCTCCTCGGGCCCTCCTCCGACTTCACCGGGACCACCGTCCTGCGCGACCTCCCGCCCGGCCGGCAGATCCACTACCGGGTGGTCCTGGCCGACCCGGACGACCCGCGCCGCACCTCCGAGCCGGTCCACGGCAGCTTCCGCACCACCCCGGTCTCCCGCCGGCACGACGTGCGCTTCCTGTGGTCAGGGGACCTGGCGGGCCAGGGCTGGGGCATCAACCCCGACCTCGGCGGTTACCGGGTCTTCGAGGAGATGCGCCTGCGCAACCCCGACTTCTTCCTCTTCAGCGGGGACACCATCTACGCCGACGGGCCGATCAAGCCCTCGGCGCCCCTCCGCGACGGCACCACGTGGCGCAACATCACCACCGAGGAGAAGTCGAAGGTCGCGGAGACCCTCGCCGAGTTCCGCGGGAACTTCCGCTACAACCTGCTCGACGACAACCTGCGCGCCTTCAACGCCCAGGTTCCCGTCCTCGCCCAGTGGGACGACCACGAGGTGCGCAACAACTGGTACCCGGGCCAGGTGATCGACGACCCCCGCTACACGGTGCGCGACGCCGACACCCTCGCCGCCCGCGCCCGCCAGGCCTTCGGCGAGTACTTCCCCGTCACCGACCTGCGCGGCGGCCGCGCCGAGGGCCGGATGTACCGCGTGATGCGGTACGGCCCGCTCCTCGACGTCTTCGTACTCGACATGCGCACGTACCGGAACGCCAACTCCCCCGGTACCGCGACCGAAGACCCCATCGGGATCCTCGGCGCCGAACAGCTGGCCTGGCTGCGGCGCGAACTCACCCGTTCCCGGGCCACCTGGAAGGTGATCGCCTCCGACATGCCGCTCGGCATCGTCGTCCCCGACGGCGCGACGAACTTCGAGGCCGTGGCCCAGGGCGATCCCGGCGCCCCGCTGGGTCGCGAGCTCCAGATCGCCGAACTGCTGCGCCACATCAAGCACCAGCGCATCACCGGCACGGTCTGGCTCACCGCCGACGTGCACTACACCGCCGCCAACCACTACGCGCCGGAGCGGGCGGCCTTCGCCGACTTCGCGCCGTTCTGGGAGTTCGTCTCGGGGCCCATCGGTGCGGGCGGCTTCCCCGCCGGCCGGCTCGACGCGACCTTCGGCCCGGAGACGGCCTTCGTCCAGTCGGCGCCGTTCGCCAACATGTCCCCCTCGGAGAACCCGCCCTACTACGGCGAGGTCGACATCGACGGAGCCGGCGGGGAACTCACCGTCCGACTGCGGCGCCAGGGAGGTGGCGTACTGTTCACCAAGACGCTCCAGCCGGGCCGGGTGGGCCAGTGAAGCCGGCAGGTCCACGGAAATGCCCCGGAAAACTGGGTGAAATCGGCCAGATGGACACTTAACCAGTCGGTCACAGATCGTTCGTGATCACGCAACACCCCTCCGTCACAGTGGTGTGCATGACTGATCGTGATCTTTCCTCTGCCCAGCGTTCCCACCGCCACCACTGGCGCCGTGACGTCGTCGAGCTCGCCGCCCTCTTCTGCGCCGTCGCGGTCGCCGACGGCATCGCGAATCTCGTCGTGCACGGCCCCAGGGGCCCGGTCCTGCTCGTCGCCTCGGCCGTCGCACTCCTCGTCACCGCGGCCTTCCACACGTGGTGGGCCCGGCGACACAGCCATGCGCCGCCGCCGGACACCGGGCCGTCGGCCGCCCCTGCCGCGGGCAGGGGCGCCCGTGCGCGTGCCGGTGCCGGCACCGGCGCGGCCCCCACCGCCGACGCGCCGACCGCCACCCTGTGGCGGATGCGCACGACCGTACGGGACGAGCCCGGCTCCCTCGCCGCCCTCTGCACCGCCCTCGCCCACAACGGCGTCGACATCCTCACGCTCCAGACACACCCGCTCCCCGAGGGCGGCACGGTCGACGAGTTCCTGCTGCGGGCGCCGCAGGAGCTGCCGTCCGCCGACCTCACCCGCGCCATCGCGCTGGCCGGCGGGCACAGCACCTGGATCGAGCGCGCCGACGCCCACGACCTGGTCGACACCCCGACCCGGGTCCTGGGCCTGGCCACCCGCACCGCCCTCGACGCCGCCGAACTGCCCCTGGCACTGCGCCAGCTGCTCGGCCGCTGCACCATCCACTCCATCCCGGCGACCACCCTCTCCGGCCGCCCCAACGCGGGCGCCGACGCCCCGGTGGAAGGGGTCCTGGAGGCCACCGTCATGCGGCTGCGCGACCCCTCGGGCGGTGCGATCACCGTGGAGCGCCCCTACCTCCCCTTCACCCCGACCGAATTCGCCCGCGCCCGCGCCCTCGTCGAGCTCGACGCCCGCCTCGGTCCCCGTGTTCCGCGCAGCCTCGACGTACTGACCCTGCCCGAGGGCAACGAGGTCACCGTGCGCCGCGCCGACGGCTCCGACCTGACCGCCGCCCGCGCGATGCACGACCGCTGCTCCGAGCGCACCCTGTCGCTGCGCTACCACGGCCCCGTCCTCGACGCGGACCGCTACCTGGGCCACCTGCTCAGCCCCCGGTTCGGCCGCACCCTGGCCGCCACCACCGCCTCCGGCAGGCTCGTGGCCCTCGGCCACCTGCTGTGGGACGGCGACGAGACCGAGGTCGCGCTCCTCATCGAGGACGACTGGCAGCGCCGCGGCATCGGCTCCGAGCTGTTGCGCAGGCTCCTCGCGATGGCCGTCGAGGCCGGCTGCGACAGCGTGTACGCCGTCACCCAGGCCTCCAACACCGGCATGGTCGCCGCCATGCGCGGGCTCGGCCTCCCCCTCGACTACCAGATCGAGGAGGGCACCCTCGTGATCACGGCCCGGCTGGACGCGACCCCCGTCAGCTCGCGCCTGCCGTACGACGTCACCCACGAGGGTGGGAACGAGCTCCCGCGCCGCGAACCGCAGCCCCCGCTCAACCACCACTGATCCCACCCACCCGCCACGACCGGCGACAACCGGCCACAACCGGCTCCCACGGAACGCCCCTTTCGCCCCGACCTGCACCCCGACCCGCACACGACGCGGCGGCCGATCCGCCGCCCGCCAGGGCCGCGTGCGGGTCGGCGGCATTTCCGAAAGCGGCCACGGTCAGCAGACTGAAGCCAAACGGTGATGACGTAGCCCCGTCTTGCGTACGAAGATGGCCGTATGTCAGAGATCTCCAACAACGGCAGCACTCCGAAGCTGCCCCGCCAGGTGGCCGACGCGTACGTCGACGACCTCATCGCCCTCGATCCGATCACGGGCACCTACCTCGGTGTCGCCCAGAGCTCCGGCAAACTCCCGGACTTCTCTCCGGCCGGCCGCGCGGCCGTCGCCGAACTGGCCCGCACCACCCTCGCCCTGCTCGACGCCGCCGAGGAACTGCCCGGCGCCGACAGCGACGCCGAGCGCCGCTGCGGCCGACTGCTGCGCGAGCGTCTGAACGCCGAACTCGCGGTGCACGCCGCCGACGAGGACCTCTGCGCGGTCAGCAACATCCACAGCCCGGCGCACGCCGTCCGCGAGGTCTTCACCCTGACCCCGTCCGACACCGACGAGGACTGGGCGGCCATCGCCGAGCGACTGCGCGCCGTGCCCTCCTGCCTCGGCGGCTACCGCGAGAGCCTGGCCCTCGGCTTGGAGCGCGGCCTGTACGGCGGCCCCCGCGCCACCACCACCATGATCGGCCAGCTCACCGCCTGGGCCGGGCAGGACGGCGAAGAGCCCGCCTTCTTCGAGGACTTCGTCTCGGGCGGCCCCGAGGCCCTGCGCGCCGAACTGGACGGGGCGGCCGGCGCCGCGACGGCCGCCCTCGCCGAACTCCGCGACTGGATGCGCGACGTGTACGCCCCGGCCGTCGAGGGCAAGCCCGACACCGTGGGTCGCGAGCGGTACGCCCGCTGGTCGCGCTACTTCAACGGCACGGACCTGGACCTGGACGAGGCGTACGCCTACGGCTGGTCCGAGTACCACCGCCTGCTCGCCGAGATGAAGGCCGAGGCCGCCAAGATCCTCCCGGGCGCGGGCCCCTGGGAGGCGCTGAAGCACCTGGACGAGCACGGCACCCACATCGAGGGCGTCGACGAGGTCCAGGCCTGGCTCCAGGGACTCATGGACGAGGCCATCGAGAACCTCGACGGCACCCACTTCGAACTCGCCGAGCGGGTCAAGCGGGTGGAGTCGAAGATCGCCCCTCCGGGCGGCGCGGCGGCTCCGTACTACACGAACCCCTCCGAGGACTTCTCCCGTCCGGGCCGCACCTGGCTGCCCACGATGGGGCAGACCCGCTTCCCGATCTACGACCTGGTCTCCACCTGGTACCACGAGGGCGTCCCCGGCCACCACCTGCAGCTCGCGCAGTGGACGCACGTCGCGGACCAGCTGTCCCGCTACCAGGCCAGTGTGGGTCTCGTCAGCGCCAACGCCGAGGGCTGGGCGCTGTACGCGGAGCGCCTGATGGACGAGCTGGGCTACCTCAAGGACGCGGAGCAGCGCCTGGGTTACCTGGACTGCCAGATGATGCGCGCGGCGCGGGTCATCGTGGACATCGGCATGCACCTGGGCCTGGAGATCCCGGCGGACTCGCCGTTCCACCCGGGCGAGCGGTGGACGGTGGACCTGGCGCAGGAGTTCTTCGGCCTGCACAGCGGCCGGCCGGGCGACTTCGTCGAGAGCGAGGTGACCCGCTACCTGTCGATGCCGGGGCAGGCCATCGGTTACAAGCTGGGCGAGCGCGCCTGGCTGCTGGGCCGCGACAACGCGCGGGCCGCGCGCGGCGAGTCCTTCGACCTGAAGGCCTGGCACATGGCGGCGCTGTCGCAGGGCTCGCTGGGTCTGGACGACCTGGTGGACGAGCTGTCCAAGCTCTGAGGCCGTGACGAACACGGACGGGCCGCTCATCTCCTCCAGGGGTGAGCGGCCCGTCCGCGTGTGCCGGACCCGGCCCGTAAGGCGTACACGTCAGCAGCCGCAGTCGTCCGAGTCGGTGGGCGCGGTCAGCGGGTCGGCCTCGGCGCGCTGCTGGTTGCCCTGCCAGGTCTCGACCTCGAAGCCCTCCCGGATCCAGTACTCGATGCCGCCGAGCATCTCCTTGACCTGGAAGCCGAGTTCGGCCAGGGCCAGGGCGGAGCGGGTGCCGCCGTTGCAACCGGGGCCCCAGCAGTACGTCACCACGGGCACGTTCTTGTCCAGGAGCCGCTCGGCCTGCTCGGGGATGAGGGCCGTGGGCAGGTGGATCGCGCCGGGCACGTGGGCCTGGTCCCAGGACGGGGTGGAGCGGGAGTCGATCAGCTGGAAGCCGAGCTCGGCGCCCTGCTCGCGGTGGGCCTTGAAGGCGGCGGCGACGTCCGAGACGTCCGCGTGGAAGGCCAGGCTCGCGGCGAAGTACGCGGCGGCAGCGGCCGGGGACGCCGGGGGCACCCGGAGCACGGGGTTGGCGGGGGCGGCGGGGGAAGAGGTGTTCTGCGTCGTCGTCATGACTGGAAATCTACGAGTTGTTGATCAACATCGGAAGTGATTTTCCCCGGCCTTTGGCTTGTCCCACCGGGGAATCCCCTGCTAGATCTGCGGCATGACCGACTATTCCCCTGACGCCACCGACTGGCGGATCCTCGAAGCCCTCCAGCAGGACGGCCGCGCCAGTTTCACCGAGCTCGCCCGCACCGTGTCCATGTCGGCGAGCGCCGTCACCGAGCGGGTCCGCCGGCTGGAGGAGACCGGCATCATCACCGGCTACACGGCGGTGGTGGATCCGGAGAAGCTCGGCAAGGCCATCCTCGCCCTGGTGCGGCTGCGCTATCCGCACGGCAACTACAAGCCGTTCCACGACTTCCTGGACGCCGCCCCGGAGATCCTGGAGGCCCACCACGTCACGGGCGACGACTGCTTCGTGCTGAAGGTCGCGGCCCGCTCGATGGCGCACCTGGAGGAGATCACGGGTCGGATCGCCGGCCTCGGCCCGGTGACGACGAGCATCGTGTACTCGTCCCCGCTTCCGAGGCGCCCGCTCAGCCCGTGAACGCGCCCGCTCAGTCCGTGAACGCGCCCGCTCAGTCCGTGAGCGCCGCCGTGCGGTGGCGCACCACGGAGCCGCCGCGCTGTTTGACGACCTCCAGCTGCGCCTGGACCCGGGTGCGCAGGTCGGCGACGTGGCTGACGATGCCGACGCTGCGGTCCCGTTCGCGCAGCGAGTCCAGTACGTCGAGCACCTCGTCCAACGCCTGGTCGTCGAGGCTGCCGAAGCCCTCGTCGATGAAGAGGGTGTCGAGGCGCATCCCGCCCGCCTCGTCGGTGACCACGTCGGCGAGACCCAGCGCGAGGGCGAGCGAGGCGAAGAAGGTCTCGCCGCCCGACAGCGTGGCCGTGTCCCGCTCGCTGCCGGTCCACGCGTCGACGACGTGCAGGCCGAGCCCGGAGCGCCCCCGTCCGCTCGCCCGGGCGTCGGAGTGCACCAGGGTGTAGCGGCCGCCGGACATGCGCAGCAGCCGTACGGTCGCTGCGGCGGCGACCTGTTCCAGGCGGGCGGCCAGCACATAGGCCTCCAGCCGCATCCTGCGCTCGTTGTCGGCGGAGGTGCCCGCGGTGAGTCCGGCCAGCCGGGCCACCCGGTCGTAGGCCTCGCGCAGCGGGCCCAGGGCGCGCAGTTCGTGCTCCGCCTGCCGGGAGAGCCGGTCGAGCTCCTCGCAGCGGACCCGGGCCGCGTCGAAGGCCGAGCCGGCCGTACGAAGTTTCGCCGCGGCCCGCGCCGCGTAGTTCTCGGCCTCCTCCGGTGCGGCCGGCGGGAGGGCACCGGCCGCGGCGGTGTCGCTCTCCGCGAGCCGGTCGGCCAGCATGACCTCCTCCGCCTGCCAGGCGTCCAGCCGGTGTTGCAGCGCGGTGCGCTCGTAGTCGGGCAGGACCGCCTCGGCCGCGGCCTCGATGGTGTCGAAGCCGGCCTTGAAGGCGGCGTCGGCGAGCTGGTCGTCGGCCTCCTTCAGCCGGGCGGCGGTGGTCTCCGCACGGCGCAGCGCGGTGGCGGCCCCGGAGACGATCCGGACCCGGTCCTCCAGGAGGCGGGTGCGGGCGGCGACCGTGGGCGCCCCCTCCCGCACCTGTGCGAGGGCCTCCTCCAGCGAGGCCTGCTCCCGGTCCAGCGCCTCGCGGCGAGAGGCCCTGGCGGCGGCGCGGCGTTCGGCGTCGAGCCGGTCGGCACTGCGCGCGGCGTGCTCGCGTTCGGCGCGGGCGAGCCGCTCGCGGGCGGTGTGCAGTTCGGCGGCCGCGGCGTGCGCGGCGGCGTGCCGGGCACTCAGGTCGGAGGTCAGGTCGAGGAGTTCGGCGGTGGTGGCGTCCCCGGCGGCGGTCGCCGCCTCCTCGCGGGCCTGCCGGGTGGCGGCGAGGCGCCGTTCGACGTCGGCGCGGGCCTGTTCGGCCCGCTCGAAGACACCGTGGGCGGCGTCCTCCGCGGCGCGGTCCACATGGCCGGGGGCGGGGCGGGCGGGGGCGGGGTGCTCGGCGCAGCCGCACACCGCGCAGGCCTCGCCCGCCACCAGCGCCTCGGCGAGTTCGGCGGCGATCCCGCGCAGCCGGGCCTCCTTCAGCTCCAGCCAGCGTTCCCTGGCGGCAGCGGAATCCTCGCGCAGGGTGAGGAGCTCGCGCTCGGTGCGCTCGGCCTCGGCGGCCAGCTCGTCGCGCCGGCGGGCGAAGTTCAGGTGCATGCGGGCGGGTTCCAGCTTGCCCGCGATCTGCTCGGCGAGGGTCGCGGCCTGCTGGGCGGCGTCCGCCCGCTCCTGCAGCCCGGCCCGGGTGGCGTCCCAGCGCTCGAGCCACTGGGCCGATTCCAGGTGGGCCTCCTCGGCGGCCCGGGACTCCCGTTCCAGGTCGGCCCGTTCGCGGCCGATCTCGGCGCTTCGCTGCTCGTCCCGGCGGGCCGCTCCCAGCGCGCCGAGGTCCCCTCGCAGGTCCCGCTCGATCCCGGCCAGTTGCTCGGCGCCCGCCTCCCTGAACATCGGGGGGAGTTCGGACCGGGCGGCCGTCTCCGCGTGGGCGGCGGCGAGGTGTGCGGCCGAGGCCGCTCCGCGCATCTCCAGCGCGGGGGCGACCAGGGCTCCGCGCCGGGCGCGGTCCAGGAGGGCGCGTACGCGTTCCCGCTCGGGCTCCGCCTCGGCGAGCAGGGCGGCCCGGCGGGTGGTCTCCGCGTGGCGGCGCTGCAGGCGGTCCAGCTCCCGGGCGTCCTCGGCGGCCCGCCGGGCCGCGGCGTACCGGCCCTCGACGGCGGCCAGGGCGTACTCGGCGACGGTGCGCCGCTCGCGGGCGGCACACCGGGCGACGGCCGCCCATGCGCGCACGGCCCCGGCGAGTCCGGGGTCGCCCGGCTGGTGCCCGGGCATGGGCCAGGCCCGCAGGTCGGCACTGTCCCCCGCGGCCTGGGCGAGGCGCTGCGCGGTGTGCAGCACCTTCTCGTCGCCGGCCCGCACCTTGGCCTCGGCGGCCCGGCGGCGCTCGCCGAGCAGGGTCTCGACGGCGGCGAAGCGGCGCGTGTCGAAGAGCCGGCCGAGCAGCCGGCCGCGCGCGGCCTCGTCGGCGCGCAGGAACTTGGCGAACTCCCCCTGCGGCAGCAGCACCACCTGGCAGAACTGCTCGCGGCTCATGCCGAGGAGCTGCTCGATCTCCTCGCCGATCTCCTGGTGGGATCGGCTGAGCGCCTCCCAGCCCTCGCCCGTGCGCTCGCGCAGCCAACTCTGCGCCTTGTCCTTGGTCGTGCCCGTGCCGCGCTTCTTCGGCCGGTCCTGTTCGGGGCGGCGGGTGATCTCCAGGCGCCGCCCGCCCGCGGTGAGTTCGAGGGTGACCTCGGTCGGGGTGTCGGCGGCGGCGTGGTCGCTGCGCAGGCTGGTGCCGGGGGCCTGGCGGGGGCCGGGGACGGAGCCGTACAGCGCGTAGCAGACGGCGTCGAGGACGGAGGTCTTGCCGGCGCCGGTGGGCCCGTGCAGCAGGAAGATCCCGGCGCCGGACAGGGCGTCGAAGTCGATCTCCTGGGGCTCGGCGAAGGGCCCGAAGGCGGTGACCGCCAGCCGGTGCAGCCTCATCGGTGGATCTCCTGGCGGCTGTCGTCGGTCCGTACGTCGTCGAAGGCGCTGCGCAGCACGGCGCGCTCGGCCTCGTCCGCGTGTCCGCCGCCGCGCACGTGGGCCACGAAGTCCTCGGCGATCTCCTGGTCGCTGCGGCCGCGCAGCCGCTGGGCGTAGGAGGTGCCGGTCTCCTCCTCGCGGCCCTCGGGGTCGAAGGCGAGGCTGAGGGTGTGCGGGAAGCGGGTGACGAGCCGGGCCATGGGGTCGTCGGGCCGGACCGGGTCGGTGAGGGTCGCCTCGACCCAGGCGTCCTCGTACGCCGTGTGCGCCGGGTCTTCGAGCAGGGTCTCCAGCGGCCCGCGCAGTCGGGCGAGAGCTCGGGGCACGGGGGTGTCGATCCGCTCGGCGCGGGTGATCTCCCCTTCCGCGCCCAGTTCGACGAGCCACATGGTCTTGCGGTGGTCGGCCTCGGAGAACGAGTAGGCGAGGGGGGAACCGGAGTAGCGGACCCGTTCGTTGATCGTCTGGCAGCCGTGGAGGTGGCCGAGGGCCGCGTAGTCCACTCCGTCGAAGACGGAGGCGGGCACGGCCTCGACCCCGCCCACGGAGATGTCGCGCTCGCTGTCGCTGGCCTGTCCGCCGGTGACGAAGGCGTGGGCGAGTACGACGGAGCGGGTGCCGGGCTCGCGGCCGGCGAGATCGGCCCGGATCCGCTCCATGGCCGCGCCCAGCACGGCTTCGTGGCTGACCTTCTGCGCCGCGAACTCGTCCTTGACCAGAGCCGGTTCCAGGTACGGCAGCCCGTAGAAGGCCACGTCGCCGTGTACGTCGGCCAGCACCACGGGGTCGGCGCAGCCGGCCGGGTCGGTCCTGAGGTGGATCCCGGCCCGGTCGATGAGCCCCGCCCCGACCCCGAGGCGGCGGGCGGAGTCGTGGTTCCCGGAGATCATCACGGTGGGCACGCCGAGTTCGGCGAGCCGGTGCAGGGCCCGGTCGTACAGTTCGACGGCGGGCAGCGGGGGCACGGCGCGGTCGTAGACGTCACCGGCGACGAGGACGGCGTCGACCTCGTGCTCCCGGACGGTCTCGACGAGGTGGTCGACGAAGGCCGACTGGGCGCCGAGCAGGTTCACGCGGTGGAAGGACCGGCCGAGGTGCCAGTCGGAGGTGTGCAGGAACTTCACTCGCCGGTCCGCCCGCACATGCCGTGTCCCCCTGATCGTCTTCCGCTCGCCTGACCCCTCTACGCTAACCCGTCCCGGGGGCGCTCAGGGCGCGTACGTCTCACCGCCGAGCGTGAGGGTGGCGCTGCCCGCCGTGCTGTCGGCGAGCCAGGCCTCGAAGCCGGGCAGGTCCGCCTCCGGCAGGGCGACCTCTATCTCCACGGCGGCCCCGTAGCGCAGGTCCACGACGGTGCGGCCGGTGGAGCGGAGGTCGTTCTGGGTCTTTCCGGCCCGCTGGTGGTCGACGGTCACGGTGGCCAGCCGGTAGCGGCGCCGGGTGACGGTGCCGAGCGCGTCGAGCGCCTCGCCGACGACGCCGCCGTACGCCCTGATCAGGCCACCGGCGCCGAGCTTGACGCCGCCGTAGTAGCGGGTGACCACGGCGACGGCGTACCGGATGTCCCGGCGCATGAGCATCTGCAGCATCGGCACCCCGGCGGTGCCGCCGGGCTCGCCGTCGTCACTGGCCTTCTGCACGGCGGCGTCGGCGCCGATCACGTAGGCGAAGCAGTTGTGCGAGGCGGTGGGGTGCTCCTTGCGGATGCGCGCGACGAAGTCCTGCGCCTCCTGTTCGGTCGCGGCGGGCGCGAGCGAGCACAGGAAGCGCGAGCGGTTGATCTCGGACTCGTGCAGGCCCTCCCGGGCCACCGTCACATACTGGTCTGCCTTCACTTCTCCACCCTAATCCGTGGTTAAGAGCGGTCCGGCCGGAGGAGAAGCAGGTGGGCTGTTCGAGCGCCAAGGCTGTCACGTCTGTCTCCACCCAGGTTTTCGAGGCCTTCCCGTAGATCGGTGGGCGGTCCCGGCTGGCCTCTGCCGCCCCGAGGCCCACCAGCTCCTCAAGCTGGCCCCGACGCCGACCAAGGCCGCTCACGTAACGCGAGCGCAGCTCCAGGCCGCGCTCAAGCGGGCCGGCTGGCAGCGGGGTATTGCCGCCGAGGCCGAGCGGCTCCGCGAGGTCTTCCGAGCGGACTGGGCCCACCGGCCGTAGCTGGTCGAGGACGCACTGGGCAAGCAGATGCTCGCTCTCCTGGTCCAACTGGAGGCAGCATGCACCGCAGCCGACAACCTCGCCGAAGCGGTCGAGGAAGCATTCCCTCAGCACCCTGACGCCAAGATCATCCTCAGCTTTCCCGGCCTCGGTATCCAGCTCGGCGCATGACCGCCTCAACCACGCCGGATACCTCTGGGTCTCGCGATCACCGCCTCACCCGGCGCCAAAGCCCACTACCGACGCCGCCGCGACAACCACGCAGACTGGCACGCCGCCGCCCAGCGCAACCTCTTCAACCGCATGATCGGCCGGCTCTACCACTGCCTCCAGCAGGACCAGCGGTATGACGAGGAGCTGGCCTTCCCAGCCCCACCCGCCGAGATGGGCACAGCGGCCGCCTAGCCTGAGGTTGCTTGCTGGTCCGGGGACCGCACCCAGGGGGCGAAGCGCTGATCCGGGTCTGCGTCCTCGCGCCAGTACCGCAGGACGAATTCCTGGACGACCTCGAACCGCTCGGCTGCGATCAGGCACGAGACCGGCTCCTGCCCGCCCGCGTCGGCCTCGAAGGCGACCACGACGGGCGGCCTTTCGCCGACCTGACGCGTGACTCTGAGGACCTCGTCCGCGGTCGGTGCACGGAAGATCGGATCGGAGAACATCGCCGGGCAGCAGACGAAGAACGGATCGCCGAAGACCAGTTCCAGGCCGTGGTGGTAAGCCAGGTCGTGGCCGGCAGCAAGCTTGAGCTGCCCGCTGTTCCAGGCGACCACGTCCCAGTCCCACCAGTTCCCTTCGGGGAGCTGGATCGCGGCATGCGTGCCTTCGATGTCCACCCGCGCCCCCTTGCTCGTTCGAACAGATCGACAGGCTACACAGCGGTTGTGACCGGTCGACTTGACGAGTTAGAGCCCGGAGGTGTCTACGGGGAAGACGACGTGCGGTTTTTCCGTTGAGCAGTCGGGGTCCGGCACCGGTCGGACCGGTCAGACCAGCAGGAGGCGGCACGCGTGTACGGCGACCCGGCAACCATCCGCAAGATCCTCACCGAGCTCGGGGACACCTGGGCCGTCGTGGGCCTGTCCAACAACCAGGACCGGGCCGCGTACGGGGTGGCCCGTGTGCTCAAGCAGTTCGGCAAGCGCGTGGTCCCGGTGCACCCGAAGGCCGAGACGGTGCACGGCGAGCCCGGGTACGCCTCGCTGGAGGAGATCCCGTTCAAGGTGGACGTGGTGGACGTCTTCGTGAACAGCGCCCTGGCCGGGGCGGTCGCCGACTCCGCGGTCGCCGCCGGTGCGGAGGCCGTCTGGTTCCAGCTGAACGTGGTCGACGAGGCGGCCTTCGCCCGTACCCGTGAGGCGGGGCTGGACATGGTCATGGACCGCTGCCCGGCGATCGAGATCCCGGCCCTCTAGCCGCCGGCCCCGGGACCGGCGGCACGACCGGCAGCGGCCACGGGCGGCCGGTCAGTTCCGGGGCTCGGCCGTCCGGGCGGGCGCGGTGGCGTGGGCGGGAGCCGGTACCGGGGCCGACACCGGCGGGACCGACACGGCGAGGGTCATCTCCATCGGTACGGTGCCGTCGTTGCGGTAGGCGTGCGGGAGGTTGGCCTCGAAGGTGGCCGCGGCTCCGGCCGGGACGTGGAACTCCTCCTCGCCCACCACCAGCGTCAGGTCCCCCGCGGTGACGTGGAGCATCTCGATGGTGCCGGAGGGGTGCGCGGCCGATTCCGTGCCCTCGCCGGGCACGAGGTGCCAGGCCCACAGTTCCATCGGCCCGCGCTCGTCGGTGCCGATCAGCATCGTCGTCGAGCTGCCCGCCTCGCTGGACCAGATCCGCACCGTCTGGCCGGGCTCGACGATCCGCACCTGCGGACCCCTGTCGTGGTCCAGCAGTGTGGAGATGCTGACCCCGAGCGCGTCGGCCAGCTTCACCGTCGTGCCGACGCTCGGGTTCGTGCGGGCCTGCTCGATCTGGATGATCATCCCCCGGCTGACTCCCGAGCGGGCTGCCAACGAGTCCAGGGTGAATCCGCGCTCACCGCGCCAGCGCTTGAGGTTCCGTGCGAGTGCCTGGGTGAGCTCTTCGAGATCCGACACATTCCGTCCAATATTTTGGATGACACAGTCCAGTGGAATGAACTACCGTGCGGAGTGTTTGATGCTGCACCCCACCGTTCATCACACTGTACTGCGAGGCCCGCCATGACCGCCCTCTTCGCCCTGGCCACAGCCGTGCTGTGGGGCCTGGCCGACTTCGGCGGCGGGCTGCTGACCCGCCGGATACCCGCGCTCACGGTGGTCGTGGTCTCGCAGATCGCCGCCGTGGTCGTGCTCGGTGCCGTGGTCCTCGGCACGGGAGCCTGGCGGGAGGCCGGCCCGCAGTTGTGGTTCGCGGTCGGCGCGGGTCTCGTCGGGCCGGTGGCCATGCTCAGCTTCTACAAGGCCCTGGCCCTCGGCCCCATGGGCGTGGTCTCCCCGCTCGGCTCCCTCGGCGTGGTCGTGCCGGTCGGCGCGGGGCTGCTGCTGGGCGAGCGTCCCGGCCCCGGCCAGTTCGCGGGGATCGCGGTGGCCGTCGTCGGCATCGTCCTCGCGGGCGGACCGGAGCTGCGCGGCGCACCCGTCCAGCGGCGGGCCGTGGTCCTCACGCTCGTCGCCGCCTTCGGGTTCGGCGCGGTGATGGCCCTGATCGCGCAGGCCTCCGCCACGGTGACCGGGCTGTTCCTGGCGCTGTTCGTCCAGCGCGTCACCAACGTCGCCGTCGGCGGCGCCGCCCTGTGGGCGCAGACCCGTCGCGGCATCCCGGCCCTGCCCGAGGGCTCCGACCTGCGGATCCTGTGGGGGCTGCTGCCCGCGCTCGCCTTCGTCGGCCTCGCGGACGTCGCGGCGAACGGCACCTACTCCGTCGCCGCCCAGAACGGCCCGGTCACGGTGGCCGCGGTGCTGTCCTCGCTCTACCCGGTGATCACCGCACTCGCCGCCTTCGCCGTGCTCAAGGAACGACTGCGCACCGTACAGGCGGCCGGCGCCGGCCTCGCCCTCGCCGGAACGGTTCTCCTCGCGGCCGGCTGAGGAACCGGGGCCCGGTCCGAAAGACTGGCCCTAGCCCTGCTCGACCTCCGCCAGCCGCGCCAGCCCGCGCAGCTGCTCCGGCGTCATCCCGTCCGGGATCGGCACGGGCGCCGGGGTCCGCAGCGGCGGCTGCCAGCCGGTCTCCGGCTGCCACCTGCGGACGATGCGCGCCGGCGCGCCCGCCACCACGGCGTGGTCCGGCACCTCACCCCGTACGACGGCCCCCGCGGCCACCACGACGTTGCGGCCGAGCCGGGCGCCCGGCAGGATCACCGCGCCGGTGCCGAGCCAGCACCCCGGACCGATCTCCACCGGCGCGCTGCGCGGCCACTGCCTGCCCACGGGCTCGTGCGGATCGTCGTAGCTGTGGTTCGTGGACGTGATGTAGACCCCGGGGCCGCAGAAGGTGTTGGCCTCGATGGTGATCCGGGCGTCGGCGATGACGTGGCTGCCCCGGCCGAGGACGACCCCGTCGCCGAGCACGAGCATGGGCTCCGCGCCCAGGTCGAGGTCCGGCATCATGCCGGCCGTGAGGGTGACCTGTTCGCCGATGATGCAGTGCTCGCCGAGGCGGATCCACTGCTCGCCGAAGACCGTGCCCTGCGGGAAGGCGAGCCGGGTGCCGTGCCCGATCGCACCGAACCGCAGGCGTCCCGGGGTCTGCGCCGTGACGGCGCCGGCCTGCTGCATCCAGCGCCAGCCGGCGTGGACCGCGCGGTTCGCCAGCCGACGGCGCAGGGCCGTCAGGGATGAGAACGTGTTCTGGTTCTTCGGCACCCGGCCACGGTAGTGCGCCGGGCGCCGGTCGTCCGGGCCACGATCCTGTGATCTTCACCCCATCGCGGGTGCGGGGACCTCCGTGCCCTACGGTGCTGTGAGCGCGGCAGCGGCATCCGGAGAGACGAAGGAAGAGAACATGACGCACCAGGCGGACCGGGCACTCGTGGCCGGCGTCGGCGGCAAGAACCCCGACATCGACGCGACGGCCTTCACCGCGCCCACCTCGGTCGTGGTCGGCGAGGTCACTCTCGGCGCGGGCGCGAGCATCTGGTACTCGGCGGTGCTGCGCGCCGACTGCGGCCCGATCACCCTCGGCGCCGACAGCAACGTGCAGGACAACTGCACGATCCACGTGGACCCTGGCTTCCCGGTCTCGATCGGTGAACGCGTCTCCATCGGCCACAACGCCGTCGTGCACGGCTGCACGGTCGAGGACGACTGCCTGATCGGCATGGGCGCGACCGTCCTGAACGGCGCGGTGATCGGAGCGGGTTCCCTGGTGGCCGCGCAGGCGCTGGTGCCGCAGGGCATGGTGGTCCCGCCCGGCTCGCTGGTCGCCGGCGTCCCGGCCAAGGTCCGCCGCGAGCTGTCCGAGGAGGAGCGCGAGCACATCCGGATCAACGCCCAGATGTACGTGGAACTCGCCAAGCAGCACCGCGCCTCGGTGACCCCGGAGGTCTAGGCCGTCCCTTTCGGAGCTTGCCGATCAGCCCGCGTCGTCCGGTGCCGTGCATCGGCGTCTCGGCGGGGCGACCTAGTACTGGACGTACTGGGGCGCTCCGCCAGGGCCCGCTCCGTGACGGCGGCGCCGCGCGCGATCAGCTGCTCCACCACGGCCGGGTGGCCGAAGCGGGCCGCCCATTCGAGCGCGGTGTGGTGCCTCATCCGCTCCTCGGGGTCGGCGCCGGCCGCGAGGAGCAGCCGTACGACCTCGGCCCGCCCCGCGCACACGGCCAGGTCGAGGGCCCTGCGGCCGCCGGGGACCGGCCCTCGGCCGACCACTCCCCCGCCACCGGCTCCCGCATCAGTCGTTGGCGGGCACCCGTGCCCCGGACTGGGCGGGGACCGCGGTCTCGGCCGCCGCCTGCGCGGCCGCCTTCTTCATGCGGCTGCGCACCACCAGCGTGACCGCGAGACCGAAGAGCACCGCGACCGCGAGCGCCGCCCAGGAGAACCGCTTCAGCCAGGGTTCGGCCACGATGCCGACCGAGTAGATGACGGCGGTGGTGCCGCCGGCCCAGAGGATCCCGCCGAGGATGTTCGCGATCAGGAACCGCCAGTACGGCATGTGCAGCACACCCGCCAGCGGCCCGGCGAAGATGCGCAGCAGCGCCACGAACCGGCCGAAGAAGACGGCCCACATGCCCCACCGCTCGAAGGAGCGTTCCGCCACGGCCACGTGCTCGGGCCCGAAGTGCTTGGGGAAGCGCCGGCCCAGCTTCTCCAGCAGCGGCTTGCCGCCGCGGCGTCCGATCGCGTAGCCGATCGAGTCGCCGACGATCGCGCCGGTGGTCGCGCAGACGCCGAGCACCACGGGGTCGATCTCGCCGTGCTGGGAGGCGAGCAGCGCGGAGCTGACCAGGATGATCTCTCCGGGCAGCGGGATGCCGAGGCTCTCCAGACCGATGACCAGACCCACCAGGAGGTAGATGCTGACCGCCGGAATCGTCTCCAGCCATTCCTGGATGTGCACCGGTGCGTCCTCCCGTGTCGTCCCCGGCGCGCCCCCTGTGACACGCCGAACGGGCAGCCTATCGGCTCCTCACCACAGCCTTCGCCCTCAGTGGCAGTTCACGGGAGGAACGGCCCGCGAACACCTCGCGACGGCCGGAACCCGGTACCCAGGCCCGCCTCTCCGGATCCCATGACGACAGGGTGCGGGCGTCCACGTCGACGGTGACCCGCTGCTCCGCTCCGGGCGCGAGGGTGAGCCGCCGGTACCCGGCCAGCACGCGCACCGGCTGGTCGAGCTTCAGGTCCGGGGACGGGCCGACGTACACCTGCGCCACCTCGGTGCCCTTGCGGCGGCCGGTGTTGCGGACGGTGAACTCCACGCGCAGCCCGCCCCGCTCGGGGCGGACGGCCAGCTTCTCGTACTGCCAGGTGGTGTACGAGAGCCCGTGCCCGAAGGGGAACAGCGGGGTCACGTGCTGCGCGTCGTACCAGCGGTGGCCGACGTGGACGCCCTCGGTGTACTCCTGCCGTCCGCCGACGCCCGGGTAGCGCACCGGGTCCCCGCCGACCGGGGTGGCCTGCTCGTCTGCCGGGAAGGTCTGGGTGAGGCGGCCGCCCGGGTCCACGTCCCCGAAGAGGACGTCGGCGGTGGCGGCGGCGCCCTCCTGGCCCGGGTAGTACATCTGGAGGACCGCGCCGGTGCGCGGGAGCCACGGCATGGTCGTTCCGGAGGGGGTGTTGAGCACGACGGTGGTGCGCGGGTTCGCGGCGGCGACGGCCTCGATCAGGGCGGCCTGTCCGCCCGGCAGGGCCAGGGAGGTGCGGTCGCTGCCCTCGGTGGCGTCCTCGTAGGCGAAGAGGACCACGCTGCGGGCCGCCTTCGCCACCCGTACCGCCTCGGCGACATCGGCGGCCCGGGTCGCCCTCGTGGTGTGCCTGAGCCTGAAGCGCCGGCCCTGGGGCCCGCCCGGGGCGGTGACGGCGAGTCGGTGGGTGCCCGCCTTGAGGGCGAGGGTGCGGCGGCGCACGCTCATTCCGTCGGGTGCGGAGCCGAGGAGTCCGCCCGCGAACCGCTCGGCCGCGCCCTGGCGCACCGGGAACAGCTCCTCCCCGTCGAGGCGTACGCCCGGCCGCTGTCCGGTGTAGTGGACGAGCAGCGTCCACTCGTCGTCCTCGGCAAGGCGGAACTCCCCCTCGTGGCTCCAGCCCTTCCCGGCCTCGACGCTCCGGTCGTCCAGGTCGGCGGCCGGGGTGAGCAGTTTCGGGGGGAGCGGGCGCCCGTACAGGTCCTCGCCGAGGGCGTAGCGGACGGTGGCGCCGCTGCCCGCGCGCTGCCTGATGGCGGTGAGCGGGGAGGTTGCCCGGTCGGGGACCACGTGCGAGCTGCCGCCGCCACCGACGAAGGGGACTTGGCCGGTGGGGCCGATCACCGCGATGGAGCGGGCGTCCGCGCCGGTCAGCGGCAAGGTGCCGGATTCGTTGCGGAGCAGCACGGCGCCGGCCGTCGCCACCTTGCGGGCGAGCCGGGCCCCGGCGGCGGCGTCGCGCGCGGGCCGCGCCGCGGGGCGGTCCGCGAGCAGCCCGAAGCGGTCCATGGTGGTCAGGATCCGGTGCACGGCGAGGTCCACGAAGGCCTCCGGCACGGTGCCGCCCCGCACGGCCTGCCGCAGGGGCCCGCCGAAGTGGGTGCCGCCGGGCATCTCCATGTCGAGCCCGGCGCCGATGGCTGCGACGGTGCTGTGGGTGGCGTCCCGGTCGGACATCACCCAGCCGTCGAACCCCCAGGTGTCGCGCAGCAGTTCGTCGAGCAGCGGCTTGCTCTCGCAGGCGTGGACCCCGTTGACCTTGTTGTACGCGGCCATGACGGCGCCCGCGCCGGCGGCCACGGCGGCCTCGAAGCCGCGCAGTTCGGTCTCGTGCAGGGTCCGGTCGGCGGCGATCATGTCGACGGTGTCGCGGCCGCGCTCCTGGTTGCCCAGGGCGAAGTGCTTGACGGCGGCGACGAGTCCCTCGTCCTGGATGCCGCGGACCAGTTCGCCGACCAGGTCGGCGGTGAGCCGGGGGTCCTCGGCGAGGGTCTCGAAGTTCCGGCCGGCGTACGGGGTTCGGATGAGGTTGGCCATGGGCGCGAGCAGGACGTCCTGGCCGAGCGCCCGGCCCTCCCGGCCGAGGAGCCTGCCGTACTCGCGGGCGAGCGCCGGGTCGAAGGCGGAGGCCAGCATGACGGGCGCCGGCAGGGCGGTGGCGGGTTTCGCGACCCGTACGCCGGCGGGCCCGTCGGCGAGGCGCAGCACGGGGATGCGCAGCCGCGGTACGCCGGGCACGTATCCGGCCTGGCCCAGCGGGGCCGGGTCCCCGGCGCCGTGCAGGAGGGCGGTCTTCTCCTCCAGGGTGAGCCGTTCCAGCAGGGCGTCGATCCTGGCCGCGGCGGCGCCCTTCCCGGGGGCCGGGGCGGCAGGTGGGGGCGAGGCCTTGCGCGGGCCCGTGCCCGGCGGCGCCGGGGCCACGCAGCCGCCGGCCCCGACCACGGCGCCGACCGCGCCCGCCGCGCCGAGCAGCCGCATCGCCGTACGTCTGGACACGGCCTCGCTCATGGCCCTCCCTGCGGCGGCGTGGGTCGGCGGGAGCGGCCCGCGCCGGACCGCTCCCCCGCCCACTGTGCGCCGGGGGCCGGCGGGGCCCGCCGAGACTCGCCACCGCGGGCGCCGAGTTTCAGCCCTGCGGCGGCGGTGGCAGGCTGTCGGCGTCCCGCCGGGCCTCGTCCTGCAACTGCACCCGGGCCTCGGTTCGGTGCCCGCGCGCGATGTAGTCCCGTACGACGGCCTCCACGGCGTCCTGTGGCGACCCGACCCCGGCGAGGACCATCACCTCCACCACGAGCTCTGCGTCGAGGCTGATGCTGACCTTGGCCACGGGCACTCCCTCCGTCGTCGTGCGAGGGACTCTAGTGGCAGCGGGCGTGCTACACGGGGGTGTTGGGGCGCAGGGTCCAGACGACCGTCATCTCGCCGGTCACGGCCTCGTCCTCGCGCTGGATGGCGATGGTCACGGGGAACTCGGGGCGGCCGCCCGCGTCGAGTTCGGCGACGACCTCCGCGGCGGGGCGGCCGAGGGTGGCGGTGGCGGTGACGACGCCCTTGGCGAGCTTCTTGTAGCCGATCTCGGCCTTCACCGCGAGGGGCACGGCGCGGGAGAGCTGGTCGCCGAAGGCGGCCAGGACGATGGCGCCGCTCGCCGACTCGGCGAGGGTGAACATGGCGCCGGCGTGCGGGCCGCCGACGTGGTTGTGGTAGTCGGGCTGGTCCGGGAGCCGGACGACCGCGCGCTCGGGGGTGGTCTCCAGGAACTGGAGGTTCAGGGTGCGGGCCATCGGCACCGTCGCGGCGAGCAGTTCGCCCACGTTCATCTGATCTGCGCTCATGGAAGACGATGTTACCCACGAGTAGGCAGGATTGGCCAGGCCTCGCACAGGGGGCGGCCGTGGCTCGTGGAAGCCGCTCCCACTATCGTTACCGGCCATGTGGCCAGGACAGCAGCAGCCGCCCGGGGGCGAACAGAACCCCCAAGGCGCACAACAGAACCCGTACGCCCAGCAGCCGGGGCAGCCGAACCCCTATCAGCAGCAGCCCGGCTACGGATATCCGCAGCAGCCGCCGGGCTTCCCCCAGCCCCCGACCGTCGTTCCCGGCCAGCAGGAGTGGGGCCGGCCGCAGCAGCCCCCGCAGGCGCCGCAGGGCCCGGGCGGCGGCGGGAGCGGCCTGCAGACCAAGACCGTGGCGATCATCGCGGCGGCCGTGGTCGTCGTCGCGGCCGCCGCCACCGGCGCGTTCGTCCTCACCCGGGACGACAAGAAGACGGACGAGGCCGACAGCAAGCCCGTCGCGGCCTCCTCGGCGCCCGCCTCCAGCGCGCCCGCCCCGGCCGACAGCAGCGCGAACCCGCGCGCGGGCGGCGACCTCAAGCCGACCGTCCCGGGCTGGAAGGTCGTCACCAACCCGAAGTACGGCACCGCCTTCGACGTCCCGCCGGACTGGGACGTTCTGGGCTCCGGCGTGATCATCTCCTTCTCGGACGAGGCGAAGAAGGACGGCTCCCCGGCCGTCGCGATGTCCGGGCCCGCGTCCTACAAGAAGGACTGGTGCAAGGTCGACGCGGACAAGAACGGCAGCGAGGAGTCCTACGAGCTGGCCGGCGTCGGCACCAAGGGCGGCCAGGGCGCCAAGGACACCGCCGAGGCCTCGCGCAACGCGGCCGAGAGCTGGGCGTGGGCCGGGTACGCGCAGAAGGCCCCGAAGGGCACCACCAAGGTGACCGAGCCGAAGGAGTACACCACCACCTCGGGGCTCAAGGGCCACGTGGCGACGGCGAGCGTGAGCGGCCTGCCGAAGGAGCACAAGTGCTCCACGGACGGCAAGTCGATCGCCTTCAGCTTCAAGACCGCCAACGGTGACTTCTCCTCCTGGATCCTCTACGGCGTCGCGGGCGTCCCGGACGAGGTGAAGCAGGACACGATCGACAAGATCCTCGGCTCGGTCCGACTGGCCCCCACGGGCTGACGCCCCCGGGCGACCCTGGCCGCCCTGGCGGCCCGGAGGCGCGCGGAGCGCCACCGGGCCGTCCGTGGACCTTCCCCGTCACCGCCCCGGGCCGACAATCCGTTTGGATTCCGGGCCCGGGGCGGACATAGTCCGGTGGTGAGCTCTTCCCGCACCGCTTCCTCCCGCACGCCCGCACGCCGCCGACGGCCCGAGTGGGCCGGCCGCAACTACACGCTGCTGACGGGCGCGGCCGTGGTCACGAACCTCGGCAGCCACGGAGCGCTCATCGCGTCCGCGTACGCGGTGATGGAGGCCGGCGGGTCCACCGGGGACGTCGGCCTCGTCGCCGCCGCCCGCACGCTGCCGCTCGTCCTCTTCCTGCTGATCGGCGGCGCGATCGCCGACCGGCTGCCGCGCCACCGCGTGATGGTCGCGGCCAACGCCCTGAACTGCCTCTCGCAGGCCGTCTTCGCCTTCCTCGTCCTCACCGGGGAACCGCGGCTGTGGCAGATGATGCTGCTGACCGCCCTGTGCGGCACCGGCACCGCCTTCTTCAACCCGGCGGCCGAGGGCATGTTGCTGTCCACCGTCTCCGGCGAGCACGCCAACCGCGCCTTCGCGCTGTTCCGGATGGCGATGAACGGCGCCGGCATCGGTGGCGCGGCCCTCGGCGGCGCGATGATCGCCGCGCTCGGGCCGGGTTGGGTCCTGGCCGTCGACGCCCTCGCCTTCGCCGTCGCGGGCGCGCTGCGCGCCTTCCTGGACGTCGCCCCCACGCGCGACCGCGCCCCCGGCGGCGGCATGCTGGCCGATCTGCGCGAGGGCTGGGTGGAGGTCCGCACCCGCCCCTGGCTGTGGAGCATCGTGCTCCAGTTCTCCGTGGTCGTGGCCGTCGTGGGCGCCGCGGAGGCGGTCTACGGTCCCCTGGTCGCCCGGGACCGGCTCGGCGGCCCGGCGCCGTGGGGTCTGGCCCTGGCCTGCTTCGGGGTGGGGACCATCGCCGGGGCGGTCCTGATGATGGCGTGGAAGCCGCGCAGGCTGCTGCTGACCGGCACCCTGTGCGTGTTCCCGCTGGCGCTGCCGTCGGCCGGGCTGGCGGTGCCGCTGCCGGTGTGGGGGCTCTGCGCGGTGATGTTCGCGAGCGGCGCGGCCATCGAGGTGTTCGGCGTGAACTGGATGACGACCCTGCACCAGGAGATCCCGGAGGAGAAGTTCTCCCGGGTCTCCGCCTACGACTGGTTCGGCTCGGTGTCGATGCTCCCCCTGGCCACCGCGCTCGCGGGCCCGGCCGAATCGGCCTTCGGCCGCACCCAGGCCCTGTGGGGCTGCGCGACCCTGGTCGTCCTGGCCACCGCCCTGGTCCTGGTGATCCCGGACGTCCGCCGTCTGACCCGTCGCCCGACCCCACCCCTCACGTCCCCGTCCCCATCGGCCGGACCCAGCCCGTCCGCGGCCACCTCCAGCCCCACCACCGACAAGGCCAGCCCCGCCGGCGTTTGAGGCCCGGGGGCCCGGGGGCGCGGCGCGGCAGCCGCCGACTCACCCCAGGCTGAACGCACCCTCCGGCGGCTCCGGCGAGGCCACCGCGTCCGCGTCGGCCACGGGAACCGCCCCGCGCAGCAGGCGGGCCAGCCCGTCCCCGAACTCCACCCTGGCGGGAAACGCGTCACCCGCGCACAGCCGCGCCACCGCGCCGACCGGAAGCTCCTGGTCCGAGGCCAGCAGCACCGCGTTGCCGAACCGCCGCCCCCGCAGCACCGCGGGCTCCGCGATCAGCGCCAGTTCCGCGAACGCCTCCCCGAAGTTGGCCAACTGGGCCCGCAGGAAGTCGAACGGGGCCCCGTCCGCCAGGTTCGCCGCGTACAGCCCTCCGGGCCTCAGCACCCGGGCCGCCTCCCGCGCGTACTCCACGGACGTCAGCTGCGCGGGCACCCGCGAGCCGCCGAACACGTCGGCCACCACCACGTCCGCGCTCCGCGCCGGCGCGGCCTCCAGCCAGGCCCGGGCGTCGGCCGCGTGCACCGCGATCCCGGCGCCGTCCGGCAGCGGCAGGTGTTCCGCGACCAGCTCCACCAGGCCCGCGTCGAACTCCACGACCGTCTGCCGGGAACCCGCCCGCGTGGCCGCCGCGTAGCGCGGCAGGGTCATCGCACCGCCGCCGAGGTGCAGGACGTCCAGCGCCCGTCGCGGCTCCGCCGCGCAGTCCAGGACGTGTGCGAGGCGTCCTGCGTACTCGAATTCCAGGTGGAGCGGGTCGTCGAGGTCCACGTACGACTGCGGCGCCCCGTCGACGGTCAGCAGCCAGGCCCGTTCCCGGTCCACGTCCGGCATCAGCTTGGCGGTGCCCTGGCCCACTTCCCGGATCACCGGGATCTGTTCGTCGCTCACCCCACCATTGTCGGGCCGGGCTCAGCCCGACCAGACCGCCGCGGCCTCGGAGACGTGCTCCGCCGCCTGTGCCAGCCCCGCCCGAGCCGCCGGGTCCCGCCGGGCGGGGTCCAGTACGTTGCGCCCGAAGGCCTTGCGGGCCACCCCCGACGGGGTGATCAGCAGCACCCGTGCGCCCGCCTTCCGCAGGCGCCCGGCCTGCGCCGCGGGCGAGGGGACGAGCCCGGAGCCGAGCGAGATCGGCGCGACGATCACCACGCGTGCGTAGCCGGCCGCGAGGTCGGCGTTGGTGGCGGAGCGGACGCCACCGTCGATGAACCGGCGTCCGCCGACCGTCACGGGCGGCCACACCCCGGGCACGGCGCAGCTCGCCGAGACCGCGTCGACGAGCCCGGCGCCGCTCGCCCGGTCGAAGTCGGCCGGCTCCCCGGTGTGCGCGTCCACGGCGGTGACCACGAACCGCCGCTCGGGCCATTCGTGGGAGACGAGCCGGGCGGCGAGCACCTTGCGCCGCTCGGCCTCCGCTCCCGTGTCCGCCGCCAGTGCCATCGCGCCGACCCGCTGCCGGTAGGCCGTGGAGTCCCGCGAACGCACCATGGCGAGGGCGAACCGCGCCATGACGCCCGCCCCGAGCTTCGCGGCCTTCTCCCCCGTGGGGTCGCCGAGCTGGCGCTCGTACAGCTCCTGCGCGGAGAGGAGTCCGGAGGTGAGCTGAGCGCCGACGACGGAGCCCGCCGAGGTGCCCACGACGAGGTCGGCGGTGGTGAGGTCGACCCCCGCGCGGGCGAGCCCGTAGAGGATCCCGCACTCCCAGCCGATGCCGGTCAGTCCGCCGCCGCCCAGCACCAGTGCCGTGTCGCCGCCCATCGCCGCCCGTCCCTCCGCTCATGCCTGTGGTGACGGCAGTCTGACGCAGCAGGTCCGCCGTCACCACAGAAGGGTCCGGTTTCGCCCGGACCCGGTCAGCCGGGCGGGGTCACCCGAGCACCGCCGTCACGGTGCCCGCACCGACGGTCCGCCCGCCCTCGCGGATCGCGAAGCCGAGCCCCGACTCCAGCGGGACGTCCCGTCCGAGCTCGACGGTCATCGTGACCGTCTCCCCCGGCCGGACCAGGCCCGCCTCGCCCAGGTCCACGTCGCCCACCACGTCGGAGGTGCGGATGTAGAACTGCGGCCGGTAGCCGGTGGCGACCGGCGTCGTACGACCGCCCTCGCGCCCGGACAGCACGTAGACCCGCGCGGTGAAGCGGCGCTTGGGCGTCACGCTGCCTGGGGCCGCCACGACGTGTCCGCGGCGCACCCCGTCGCGGTGCACCCCGCGCAGCAGCAGCGCGACGTTGTCCCCGGCCTCGGCGGACTCCATCGGCTTGCCGAAGGTCTCCAGGCCGGTGACCACCGTCTCGACGGGCTCGCCGTCGCCGCCGAGCACGCTCACGCGGTCGCCGACCCGTACGGTCCCCCGCTCGACGGCGCCGGTCACGACGGTGCCGCGTCCGGTGATCGTCAGCACGTTCTCCACCGGCAGCAGGAACGGTGCCTCCGTGTACCGCACCGGCGTCGGCACGTACGTGTCCACCGCGTCCAGCAGCGCCTCGATCGCCCCGGTCCAGTGCGGGTCGCCCTCCAGCGCCCCGAGCCCGGAGACCCGTACGACCGGGGTGCCGTCGCCGCCGTAGCCGTGCGCGGTGAGCAGCTCGCGGACCTCCAGCTCGACCAGGTCGGTCAGCTCGGGGTCGCCCGCGTCGGCCTTGTTGAGGGCCACCACGATGTGGTCGACGCCGACCTGCCGGGCCAGGAGGACGTGCTCGGCGGTTTGCGGCATGACCCCGTCGAGCGCGGAGACGACGAGGATCGCCCCGTCGAGCTGGGCGGCGCCCGTCACCATGTTCTTGATGTAGTCGGCGTGCCCGGGCATGTCGACGTGGGCGTAGTGGCGGGTTTCGGTCTCGTACTCGACGTGCGTGAGGTTGATGGTGATCCCGCGCCGGGCCTCCTCCGGAGCCCGGTCGATGCGGTCGAAGGGCACGAAGGACGCGCCCCCGCGCTCGGCGAGGACCTTGGTGATGGCGGCGGTGAGGGTGGTCTTGCCGTGGTCGACGTGACCCATGGTGCCGATGTTGAGGTGCGGCTTGGTCCGCACGAAAGCCGTCTTGGCCATGATGATTTCCCGTGCTCGAAGCTGGAACGGGACCCCTGAACCGAGCCGACCCTCCCCCTGCGGGGTCCGCCGGACGATCCGGGAAGGGTCAGCTTCGTGCGCCGTCGAATGCGGCGAAGGGAAATGCCTCTGCGGGAACGGCAGCCTTCGGCGCGTCCGCGACTGCGGACGGTGCGAGGGGGAAGGCGTACCGGGACATGTCCCAGATCCTGCCGGACGGGCTGCCGCCCGTCGAATGAATTAACGGCGGGATCTTCGGCGAAGTGCCGTGTGCTCAGAGGTTCTTCAGCGCCTCGCGCACGGACAGCGGTGACGGGGAACCGCGTTCGGCCTCGACGAAGGCCCGCACCGCGGCGTGATACGTCTTCGCGTACTCGCGCAGGGCCCGGCCGATCGCCTTGCGCGGGAAGAAGTCGGGGTGCCTGCGGCGCAGCGGGGTGGGGACGCCGAGGAAGGGCGCGACATCCTTCACGTACGCCGCCATGGCCTCGGCCCGCACGGGGTCGGCGGCCTGCGCGTAGGTGCCGGTCAGCCGTTCCAGGAGGGTGTCCGCGAGGGCGCTGCCGGGCCCCCGGGCGTTCCCCGCGGTGTTCGCCCGTCGTTCGACGGCATGAGGCACAGATTACGGCGCGGTGCCCGGGTGGTCGGCTAGTCTCCCGGAATGTCCCTCCTCCTCACGCCATGGGCCCGGCTGTCGCTGCTCGTCGTGCTGCTCGTGGCCGCCGGCGTGTGCGTGCTGCTCTTCGAGCCCCAGCGCCTGCTCTCGGAGGGCTGGCCGCCGGGTCTCCCCGTGGCCGTGGCGGTGGCACTGTTCGCGGCCGCGTACGGGGTGTGCGCGGCGGCCTTCGTGCCGCGTCCCCTGCTCAACCTCGCCGCCGGAGCCGTCTTCGGGACCCAGGCGGGCCTCGTGGCGGCGCTCGCCGGCACGGTCCTCGGGGCCGGGATCGCCTTCGGCCTGGGCCGGGTGCTGGGCCAGGAGGCGCTGCGTCCGCTGCTGCGCGGCAAGTGGCTCCAGGCGGCCGACGGCCAGCTCAGCCGGCACGGCTTCCGCTCGATGCTCGCCGTCCGGCTCTTCCCCGGGATGCCCTTCGTGGTGGCCAACTACGGTGCGGCAGTCTCCCGGTGCGGCTGGGCTCCGTTCCTCCTCGCGACGGCCCTCGGGTCCATCCCCAACACCACCGCCTACGTGATAGCGGGCGCCAACGCTTCCTCCCCCGGATCGCCCGCGTTCCTCGTCTCGTTCGGCTTCATCGTGGTCTCCGTGGTGGGCGCCGGAGCGGTCGCCTGGCGCAAGCGGCACCGTCTGGCACCGGCCCGGAACGGGGGTGCGGCGTACGAGCCGGCGCCCCAGCACCCCCCAGTGGTCAGCACCGCTCCACACGGGCCCTAGCATCGGGGGCGAACTGCCCGACGATCACAAGGACGAGCGCACCCCGACATGAGCTGGTTCGAATCCCTAATCCTCGGTCTCGTCCAGGGGCTTACGGAGTTTCTCCCGATCTCCTCCAGCGCCCATCTGCGGCTGACCGCGGCGTTCGCCGGCTGGCAGGACCCGGGCGCGGCTTTCACGGCCATCACGCAGATCGGTACCGAGGCCGCCGTACTGATCTACTTCCGCAAGGACATCGCGCGGATCATCTCCACCTGGTTCCGCTCGCTGTACACGAAGGCGCTGCGCTCCGAGCAGGACGCCAAGATGGGCTGGCTGGTGATCGTCGGCTCGATCCCGATCGGTGTCCTCGGCCTCGCCTTCAAGGACCAGATCGAGGGCCCGTTCCGTGACCTGCGCCTCACCGCCACCACCCTCATCGTCATGGGCATCGTCCTCGGCGTCGCGGACCGGCTGGCCGCGCGTGACGAGGAGGGCGGTCGGCACCGTGCGATCCGCGAGCGCAAGACGCTGCGGGAGCTGGGCGTCAAGGACGGCCTGATCTTCGGTCTCTGCCAGGCGATGGCCCTGATCCCGGGCGTATCCCGCTCCGGTGCCACGCTCTCCGGCGGTCTCTTCCTGGGCTTCACCCGCGAGGCGGCGGCCCGCTACTCCTTCCTCCTCGCCATCCCGGCCGTGCTGGCCTCGGGTCTGTTCGAGATCAAGGACGTGATCGAGAGCCCCGGCCACATCACCTGGGGTCCGACGATCTTCGCGACGGTCATCGCCTTCTTCGTCGGCTACGCGGTCATCGCGTGGTTCATGAAGTTCATCTCGAACAAGAGCTTCATGCCCTTCGTGGTCTATCGGGTCCTGCTGGGCATCCTCCTGTTCATCCTGGTCTCGGCGGGTGTGCTGAGCCCGCACGCCGGCGAGTCCGCCGGATAGTCATACCGGCAGGGGTGCCGTCGCACACCCCGCCTCACCGCTTCGCGTGAACCGCAGGCCGCCCGGGAACGTTCCCGGGCGGCCTGCGCGTCGTTGTGCCTGGAGAGGCTCGAAGGCAAGCAGCAGGGGGTGTCCCATGGGTCGAGTGGTGCTGGAGCGGTTTCCGGCCGGAAGTCCGAGGGGGAGCTGGCCCGCGGAGGAGTACGCGGCGCAGCGCCTGCGGGAGGGGGTGCAGGCCGAGGTGGTGATGGACCTGGACAGCGACGCCTTCCTCGTCGTGGTCCGCCAGCGGGAGGCACATTCCGGTCACTGAGCGCCCGTACGGAGATCCGGTCGGCGCACGCCCCTTGGCCTTGTGGCCCGCCACCCCCACACTGTCCCGATGACTCAGCGTGTGGACCTCGCGACGGTGATGGACCGGCTGGCGATCGACGAGGTGGTCTCGGGGTACGCGGTGGCCGTCGACGACGGCGACTGGGAGGGGTACCGGGCCCTGTTCACCCCCGCCGGGCGGGCGGACTACAGCTCGGCGGGCGGGATGGAGGGGCCCGCCGGGGAGGTCGCCGACTGGCTGGCGGAGACCATGAAGCTCTTCCCCGTGCGCCAGCACCTCATCGTGAACCGGCTGATCCGGCTGGAGGACGCGGGCGGCTCGCCCGGCGACGGTGCCGAGGTGCGCGCGGACTTCCTCAATCCGATGCGGCTCGCCGGGGAGGAGTTCGACGGGACGGTCACCGCGCCCAATTTCGTCGCCGCCGGGCGCTACACCTTCGCGCTCGCCCGCACCCCCGACGGCTGGAGGCTGACCCGGGTCGTCGTGCACGAGAAGTGGCGGCACATCTCGGCCTGACTGCCACACTGGAAGCGGAGGCGCCCCATGATCTCGGCACGGAACGGGTGGTCCCCCCGGTCGCTCCCCGGGTCGATCCCGCGGCGGCCCTCCGGGTGGCGCGCCGCGGCCGCGGTCGGCTCCGGTGCGCTGCCCGCCCTCGCCTTCCCCGCTCCCGCGCTCTGGTGGTTCGCGTACGTCGCCCTGGTGCCCTGGATGCTGCTGCTGAGGTCGGCCCCCACCGGCCGACGGGCGGCGCTGGAGGGCTGGCTCGGCGGCGCCGGGTTCATCGTGGCCGTCCACCACTGGCTGCTGCCCAGCCTGCACGTCTTCCTGATACTGATCGCGGTGCTGCTGGGGGTGCTGTGGATCCCCTGGGCACTGCTGGTGCGGGAGTCGTTCGGCGGGCGGCCCACGGCGGGGCGGGCGGCCGCGGGGCTGGTCCTCGTCCCCGCCGGATGGCTGCTGTCGGAGCTGGTCAGGTCCTGGCAGGGGCTGGGCGGGCCGTGGGGGCTGCTGGGGGCGAGCCAGTGGCAGGTGCCGCCCGCGCTGCGGCTGGCCTCGGTGGGCGGGGTGTGGCTGGTGAGCCTGTTGGTGGTGGCGGTGAACTGCGCGCTGGTGCTGCTGATCGCGGTGCCGGGGGCGCGGACCCCGGCGGTGGCCGGGTTGGCGGGGTTCGCGGTGCTGACCGGCGCGGTGTGGCTGTGGGCGGTGCGGCCCGAGGTGTCGGGCCGGTTGCGCGTGGCCGTCGTACAGCCCGGTCTGATCCCGGACGGGCCGGACAGCGCCGAGCGGCGGTTCGCGGCCGGAGAGCGCCTGACGCGGACGCTCGTGGGGCAGCGGCCGGATCTCGTGGTGTGGGGCGAGAGCAGCGTCGGCGCGGACCTGACGGCCCGGCCCGACCTGGCCCGGCGGCTCGCGGCCCTGTCGGCGCAGGTCGGAGCTCCGCTGCTGGTCAATGTGGACGCCCGGGGGCCGGACCGGCCCGGCATCTACAAGTCCTCGGTGCTCGTGGGCCCCGACGGGCCGACGGGTCCCCGGTACGACAAGATGCGGCTGGTCCCCTTCGGGGAGTACGTGCCCGCGCGCTCCCTGCTCGGCTGGGCCACCTCGGTGGGCCGGGCCGCCGGCGAGGACCGGATGCGCGGCCGGGCCCCGGTGATCATGCACCTTCCCGGGGACGTCGGCGTCGGTCCCCTGGTGTGCTTCGAATCGGCCTTCCCCGACATGAGCCGGCGCCTCACCCTGGACGGGGCCTCGCTGCTCGTCGCCCAGTCGTCGACCTCCACCTTCCAGGACGGCTGGGCCCCGGCGCAGCACGCCTCGCTCGCCGCGCTGCGGGCCGCGGAGGACGGCCGCCCGATGGTGCACGCCACCCTCACCGGCATCAGCGTGGTGCACGGCCCCTCGGGCGAGCGGATCGGCCCGGCGCTGCCCACCTCGGCGAGCACGGCGCACGTGTACGAGGTGCCGTTGGCGACGGGCACGACCCTGTACGTCCGCTTCGGGGACTGGGCGGTCTACGCGGCCGTCACCGCACTCGCGGCGTACTGCGCGGCACGGGTCGCGCTCGCGTTCAGGAGGCCTGCTCCAGAGCCGCGTCCACCACTCGCTCGCACAACTCGTGGGTGAGCAGCGCATCGCGCGCGTCGAGCGTCCTGCCGGTCGCCACGGCCTCCAGGAAGTGGTCCACGACCTGCTCGATGCCGCGCTGGCGGGCGACGGACACCCAGTCCCCGCGGCGCCGGACGCTCGGCTGGCCCTTGTGGTCGATGACCTCCGCGAGGTTGACGACCTGCCGCTTGGTGTCCTGCCCGGACACTTCCAGGATCTCCTCGGTGGAACCGGAGAGCCGGTTCATGATCCCGAGCGCGGTGAATCCGGCGCCGGACATCTGGAGCACCACCTGGCGCATCAGCCCCTCGCGCACCACGGCCCGCACGTCGACGTGGTCGGCCTCGCCGGGCAGCAGGAAGCGCAGGGTGTCGACGACGTGGATGAAGTCGTCCAGCACCATCGTGCGCGGGTCCTCGGGCAGCCCGACCCGGTTCTTCTGCATGACGATCAGATCGCGGGCGTGCTCGGCGCACTGGGCGTACCCGGGCGCGTAGCGGCGGTTGAAGCCGACGGCGAGTGACACCCCGCGCTCCTCGGCCAGTTCCACGAGCCGCTGCGAATCCGCGAGTTCGTAGGCGAGCGGCTTGTCCACGTAGGTCGGCACGCCCGCCTCCAGCAGACGTTCGACGATCTCGGGGTGCGCGGTGGTCGGCGCGTGCACGAACGCCGCGTCGAGACCCTCGGCGAGCAGCGCTTCGAGGTCGGTGTGCCGGTGCGCCGCCGGGACGTGGTGGATCGCACCGACCCGCTCCAGGGTCGCGGGGGTGCGCGTCTGCAGGTGCAGTTCGATTCCCGGGCGGGTGGTGAGCACGGGCAGGTACGCCTTCTGCGCGATGTCGCCGAGTCCGATGCAGCCGACCTTCACCGGGCGCCTCCTGGTGTGTTCCTCGTGGGATGTCTGCAGCTTAGGGCCTGTGCCGAGGGCCGGAGGGGCCCGGGTGGCGGCGGGCCCGCGAGGGGCGGGCACAATTCCCTGGTGGCGGCGGGCCCGTTCACCGAGGATGTTCCCCATGCCGATCACCTCCGGATCCCATCGCGAAGAGCCCTCCACCACCGCCGACGAGCGGGAGATGTTGGACGGCTGGCTCGACTACCACCGCTCCACCCTCGCCTGGAAGTGCGAGGGACTCGACGACGAGCAATTGCGCAGTACTCCGCTCGCCCCGTCCGAACTGAGCCTGCTGGGGCTCGTACGGCACCTGGCGGAGGTGGAGCGGTTCTGGTTCCGGGAGGTCATGCTGGGCGAGGACCTTCCCGAGCTGTACGTCACCCGGGAGGACGTGGACGGCGACTTCCACGTCACGGACGGGGACACCTGGGCCGACGCCGAGCGGGTGTGGCGGACCGAGGTCGACCTGGCTCGGAAGGCCGCCGCGGGCCGCTCGCTCGACCTGCGCTCGAAGCCGGAGAACCACCACCGCGGCGAGGTCTTCAGCCTGCGCTGGGTCTACACCCACATGATCGAGGAGTACGCGCGCCACAACGGCCACGCGGATCTGCTGCGCGAGCACCTCGACGGCGCCACGGGCGAATAGCCGCCGGCCGGCGGACGGGGTTCGGTTGGCCCGCGCCCCGTCACCCGTGCGGGGTGAATATGGCCTCCGGGTTTCCCAACGCGGCGTCCGTCCGAGCAGAGTTGCGCGAGTGCATCCAACCCGAACCACGACAACGTTGCTGCTCGGAGTCGCCTGTGCCGTCTCGGCCGTCTCCGGCTGTGTGAAGGTCGGCCCCGCAAGCGTGACCCCGGCCGTCGGCCCCTCCGCGGGGCCGGCGCCGCACCACGAGCCGCGCGGCGGGCCCGGAGCCTCCCCGGTGGTCGTCCAGGCGCCCGCGCTGGAGGCGCTCAAGGCGGCCCCCGGGGCCGCGGCGCCGCCCGCGGCCTCCGCCCCCGCCGCCGCCCCGGCGGCCCCGCAGCGGAGCGCCCAGGCTCCGCCACCGGTCCCGGACATCCCCGAGGCGCGGGGACCCGCCGAGGCCGCCCGCGGGCACGGGGAGGGCGGGGCCCGCCGCCCGGGGCCCGCGCGGCCCGACGCGAAGGCGGAACGGGAGCTGATGGGGGAACTGCCGGTGCGGCCGGCCGACGTGTGCGCGCTGGGCCGCCGGCACGGTCACTGGCGCCCGGACAGCCCGGAGGCCCGCATCTGCGCGGGCGTCCACGGCGGCTGAGGTCCCCGCGAGGACCGCTCTACGGGGACCGCTCTACGGGGACTGCTCGGGGAACGGCCGGGGCCCGGCGCCCGGCTCCGCGGCCAGGCGCCGCTCCAGCCTGAGGATGGCGCCCCGTACGCCGTTGCCGTACTCGTCGTCGGGCAGCGCGGCGGCCGCCGCCCGGGCCCGGGACAGGTGCACCCGGGCCGCCTCGGGCCGTCCCAGCTTCACGTAGTCGTCGGCGAGGCTCAGGTGCAGGGACGGGTAGAAACCCCGGGGCATCAGTGGCCCGTCCCCCAGCGCCTCGGCGGCGGACAGTGCCCTGAGGTCCCAGGCCAGCTCGTCCGCGGGATCGTCCTGGGCGTCGGCCATGTAGTGCGCGAGGGTGCACCGGTGGAGGGAATCGCCTTCCGCCCCGAGCTCCGTCCAGATGTCGCCGAGCCGGTTGCGGGCCTCCTCGCGGTCCCCCGCGTGCAGCAGGATGACCGCCTGGCCGATCCTGGTCATGACGGCGTCCTCCGACGCCTCCTGCTGCTCCGTCACCGCGGCCTCCGGCTCGCTCCGCCAGACCTGCTCCGGCCTGATCATCAAGAAGCTAGCCGGAGGCACCGGCAATGGCGCCGAGGCGCGGTGTGGCGTCAGCCGAGGTCCGGGATCCGCCAGTCGATCGGCTCATGGCCCTGGGCGGCGACGGCCTCGTTGATCTGCGTGAAGGGGCGGGAACCGAAGAACTTCTTCGCCGACAGCGGGGACGGGTGGGCGCCCTTGACGATCACGTGGCGCTCTTCGTCGATCAGCGGGATCTTCTTCTGGGCGTAGGCACCCCACAGCACGAAGACCGCCGGGTCCGGGCGGTCGGACACCGCGCGGATCACCGCGTCGGTGAACTTCTCCCAGCCCTTGCCCTTGTGCGAATTGGGCTCGGCCTCGCGGACCGTGAGCACCGCGTTGAGCAGCAGGACGCCCTGCGCGGCCCACGGCATCAGGTAACCGTTGTCGGGGACGGGGAGGCCGAGCTCCTCCTTCATCTCCTTGTAGATGTTGCGCAGCGAGGGCGGGGTCTTCACGCCGGGCTGCACGGAGAAGCACAGGCCGTGGCCCTGGCCGGCGCCGTGGTACGGGTCCTGGCCGAGGACCAGCACCTTCACCTGGTCGAAGGGAGTGGCCTCCAGGGCCGCGAGCACCTGCTCACGGGGCGGGTAGACCGGCCCGTTCGCCCGCTCCTTCTCGACGAACTCGGTGAGCTCTTTGAAGTAGGGCTGGTCCAGCTCCCCGCCGAGGACGGGAAGCCAGGACTCGGGCAGCATCTGGGTCACGGCACAACCTCCGGTACAAGTTCTTGCGACAGATCAAGAACCTACCGGGAGCCACTGACAACGCGTCGGCCGCCCTTGCCGGCGGCCGACGCGTGCGGCCTTGCTACCAGCTGGTCTTGCGGTAGAACTCCCACATCTGCATGACGGTCTGCGGGTCCAGGGCCCGCTCGGCGCCCGCGATGTCCTCCCGCGCGGCGACGTACAGCTTGCCCTGCCACAGGGGCAGCAGCCGGACGTCTTCGGCGAAGACCTGCTGCGCCTTCTCGAACTGCTGGATTCCGGCCGAGCGGTCCCCCTCGCGGCGGGACTTGGGCAGCAGGTCGGTCAGGATCTCGCTGGGCTCGTACGGCGTGCCGACCGCGTTCTCCTTGCCGACGAACGGCGCGATGAAGTTGTCCGGGTCCGGGAAGTCGGGGAACCAACCTCGGCCGAAGACGGGGTACTCCTGGTTCTTGTAGCTCTTCTGGAATTCCTTCCAGGGCGCGCTGCGCAGGGTGATCTTGAAGAGCAGGCTCTCGTCCAGCTGGCGCTTGAGCTCGGTGAACTCGTCGGCGGTGGAGGCGCCGTAGCGGTCGGTGGTGTACCAGAAGGTCAGCTCGACGGCCTGGTTGATCCCGGCGTCCCTGAGGATCTTCTTGGCCTTGGGTATGTCCGGCTGGCCGAACTTGTCGTAGAAGGGCGTCTTGTGGCCCACGACCCCCTTGGGGACCATCGAGTACAGCGGCTCGGCGGTGCCCTGGTAGACCTTGGAGACGAGCGCGCCGCGGTCGATCACCTGGGCGATGGCCTGGCGGACCGGGGCCTTGGCGACCGCGGGGTCCTTGGGGTTGAAGACGAGGTAGCGGATCTCGGAGCCGACGTTCTCCACGACCCCGACGCCCTGCCCGTGCGACGCGGGGGTCTGGAGGTCCAGGATCTCGGGGGCCGACAGGCCTCGGTAGATCGCGTCGATCTCCTTGCCCTTGAGGGCGGAGATCATCTTCGGGGATTCCTTGAAGTAGCGGATCGTCACGCCGGCGTTCTTGCGGTTGGCGAACCCGTTGTAGCTGTCGTTGCGGTTGAGGACGGCCTCGCCGCCCTCCTTGTACGACTCGAGCACGTACGGGCCGGAGCCGACGATCTTGCCGTCGTCGCGGACCTTGTTCGCGGCGTACTCCTTGGGCGCGACCAGCGAGGCGGCGGGCGAGCCGAGGACGAACGGGAACGTGGCGTCCGAGGTGTTCAGGTGGAAGACGACCGTCAGCGGGTCCGGGGTCTCGATCTTGTCGAGCGACCCGAAGAGGTCCTTGGGGCCCGTCGAGGAGCCGATGGTCCTGATCCGGTCCAGGGAGTGCTTGACGGCCTTGGAGTCGAGCACCTCCCCGTTGGAGAACTTCAGGCCCTTGCGCAGGGTGCACCGGTACGCCTGGTTCGCCGCGTCCGTGAACTCACAGCTCTGGGCGGCGTCCGGCTGGGGCTTGGTGGAGCCCGTCGGGAAGGCCACCAGGGTCTGGTAGACGTTCCGGTAGAGCTCCCAGGAGCCGTCCCACGCCGCGGCGGGGTCGAGAGTGCTCGGGGCGCTCGTAGTGCCGACGACGATGCGCTTGGCGTCGTCGCCCTTGTCGTCCGAGAGCAGGCCGCATCCGGCGAGCAGGGATATGGACGCAAGGGCCGCAGTGATCTGCAGACATCTGGTCCGGATGAACACGTGCACGCTCCTCGATCAGCCAGGGGTGCGGCAGACCCTACCTCAGTGCCCCACGATTCCAATGGACAGGTTTCGTGGGGCACATGACCGGTTCCGTGCATATTCGTGTCACATTCACCTCCCTTAAAGAAGGGAATGTGTCCGATTATCGATCAGTGCACTCCGGCATTCAGGAACATTCCCCCGTCCACGACCAGAGTTTGTCCTGTGATCCATTCCGCTTGTGCAGATGTAAGAAAGGCCGCGGCCCCTCCGATGTCCTCGGGGACCCCGAGTCGGCCCAGCGGATAGGCCGCCGCGGCCTCCTGCTCGCGGCCCTCGTAGAGCGCCTGGGCGAACTTGGTCTTGACCACCGCGGGCGCGATCGCGTTGACCCGAACCCGGGGCGCCATCTCGTGGGCGAGCTGGAGGGTCAGGTTGATCATCGCCGCCTTGCTCATCCCGTACGCCCCGATGAAGGGCGAGGCGGAGACGCCGGCGATGGAGGCGATGTTCACGATCGCCCCGCCGTTGTCCTTCTGCCAGGCGTGCCAGGTCCGCTGGGCGAAACCGAGCGCCGAGATCACATTGGTCTCGAAGACCTTGCGCGCGACCCCGAGGTCCAGGTCCGCGATGGGGCCGAAGACCGGATTGGTGCCGGCGTTGTTCACGAGGAAGTCGACGCGGCCGAACGCCTCCATCGTCCGCTCGACGGCGACGGCCTGGTGCTCCTCGTCGTGCGCCTTGCCCGCGACCCCGATGACCCGGTCGGCGCCGAGCCGCTCGACGGCCTCCTTGAGGGCGTCCTCGTTGCGCCCGGTGATGCACAGCCGGTCACCGCGGGCGACCAGCGCCTCGGCGACGCCGTAGCCGATGCCCCGGCTCGCCCCGGTGATCAGCGCGACCTTGCCGCTGTCCGTTCCTTCGTACGTCATGTCGTACGCCCCTGCCTCTCGTGGACCGTCAGTTGAGGGGGCCGCCGGCCACGTACAGGACCTGGCCGGAGACGAAGCCGGCCGCCTCGCCCGTGAAGAAGGCGATGGCGTTGGCGATGTCGTCGGGGTTGCCGACGCGCTGGACGGGGATCTGGGTGGCGGCGGCGGCCTTGAAGTCCTCGAAGCCCATGCCGACTCGGGCGGCGGTCTGCGCGGTCATCTCGGTGGCGATGAAGCCGGGGGCGACGGCGTTGGCGGTGACGCCGAACTTGCCGAGCTCGATGGCCAGGGTCTTGGTGAAGCCCTGCAGACCGGCCTTGGCGGCCGAGTAGTTGGCCTGGCCGCGGTTGCCGAGGGCCGAGCTGCTGGAGAGGTTGACGATGCGGCCGAACTTGGCCTCGACCATGTACTTCTGACAGGCCTTCGACATCAGGAACGCGCCGCGCAGGTGCACGTTCATGACGGTGTCCCAGTCGGACTCGCCCATCTTGAACAGCAGGTTGTCGCGCAGCACACCCGCGTTGTTGACCAGCACGGTCGGAGCGCCGAGCGTGCTCGCGACGCGCTCGACGGCCGCCTCCACCTGCGCGCCGTCGGAGACGTCGCAGCCGACGGCGAGGGCCTTGCCGCCGGCCGCCGTGATGGCCTCGACGGTGTCCTTGCAAGCGGCCTCGTCGAGGTCGAGTACGGCGACCGCCCGACCCTCGGCGGCCAGGCGTACGGCGGTGGCGGCGCCGATGCCCCGGGCCGCCCCGGTCACGATCGCGACGCGCTGCTCGGTGGTGGACATGCTGGATCTCCTCGCCCTTGAGAGACGGCCGCCCAGAGGTGAGCAACCGCTTAGTAGCTTCAGCTGAGGAGACGCTAGGAGCCGCAACGCCACGCTGTCAACGGCAGCCCGCCCGGGTCGTTTCCCGCCCGGGCCGGGGTCGAATCCCGCCCGGGCCGGAAACGAATCCAGTCCGGCCGGTGACGCATCCAGCCCGACCGGGGACCACCCGCGCCCGCCGGGGACGAATCCAGCCGCTGCCGGGGGCGATCCGGCCCCGCCTGCGTTTTGAGGCGCGGGGGCCCGGGGGCAGAGCCCCCGCGACGGCGCCGCACCCGAAGGTCGAGGGGCCCACCCCGGAGGGTCACCGCACCAGCAGGTCCAGCAGCCGCTCCACCTCCGCGGCGGGATCGGCCGTCAGGCCGGTGTGCACCGGTCCCGGCTGCACGACCGTGCTGCGCGGCGCGATCAGCCACCGGAACCGCCGCCCGGCATCGTCACCGGCCGCCTGCCCCGCCGCGGTGCCCCCCGCGCACACCCCCTCCACACCGCGCAGCGCAGCCCGCACCCCGGCCACATCGGCCCCGGGGTCCAGCGCGAGCAGCTTCGCCTCGTCGAGGTGGGTGCGCGCGGCGACGTACCCGTGCGCCCGGCAGTAGACGATCACGCCGGCGTTGAAACACTCGCCCCGTTCCATCCGGGGCACCACACGCACCAGCGCGTACTCGAACACGTCCCGCTTGGTCACTCGTCGCCGCTCTTCTGCTTGTTCTGGTCCGACTGGGGAGGGAGGCGCTCGGCGAGCCAGCCGGGCGGACCGGACCGCTGCCTGACCTCCGCCTCCATCGAGATCCTCTCGTGGATCGTGGCCGCGCGCGGCAGCAGCGCCTCGACATAGGCGCGGCGCAGCTCGTCCGTGGTGTCGAAGCCGGGCTCGTCGACGAGCCATTCGTCGGGGACGTCGGCCGCGACCTCGGTGAGCAGTTCCTCGGTGACCAGCGGGGCGAGCGCCGCGGCGGCGCCCTCGATGTCCGGGCCCACGGGGGCCAGCACGTGGTCGGAGGCGTTGTACGGCTTGGCTGCCGCCGCCGCGGCGGTGGGCCAGTTGTGCTGCCAGATCATGGTGGCGCCGTGGTCGATGAGCCACAGGTCCCCGTGCCAGACCAGCATGTTGGGGTTGCGCCAGGACCGGTCGACGTTGTTGATCAGGGCGTCGAACCAGACGACCCGCCCCGCCTCGACCGGGTCCACCTGGTACGCGAGCGGGTCGAAGCCGATCGATCCGGGCAGGTAGTCCATGCCGAGGTTGAGCCCGCCGCTGGCCTTGAGCAGCTCCTGGACCTCCTGGTCGGGCTCGGCGAGCCCGATGACGGGGTCGAGCTGCATCTGCACCAACCTCGGCACCCGCAGGCCCAGCCGCTGGGCGAGCCGCCCGCAGATGACCTCGGCGACCAGGGTCTTGCGGCCCTGGCCGGCGCCGGTGAACTTCATGACGTAGGTGCCGAGGTCGTCGGCCTCGACGATTCCCGGGAGCGAGCCGCCCTCACGCAGTGGCGTGACGTAGCGCGTCGCTGTCACTTCGGTAAGCATCACCCCAGGGTAGGCGGCGTGATCGTCGCGCCCCACCGCGTTTTCCGGGGTCGGGCGGCAGGAGTGATCACGCGGAGGGCTTCGCCCGGCCGCAGCCGGCCGCATGCGGGCGACCAACCGGGGTAGGCCCCCGGAGTGTCCGCAAAACGATCCGGTGGAGGAAGTGAACGACGTGCGCATCGCGTTCCTGACCGCGCCCGAGGGCGTGGAGGAGATCGAACTGACCGCACCCTGGAAGGCCGTCGAGGACAACGGCTGGATCCCGCAGCTGGTCTCGACGGAGCCCGGCCGGGTGCAGGCGTTCCGCCACTTCGACAAGGGCGGCACCCATCCCGTCGATCACGTGCTGGCCGGTGACACGTCGGACGCCTTCGACGCGCTGGTACTGCCCGGCGGGGTCGCCAACCCCGACGCCCTGCGGATGAACGAACGGGCGGTCGGGTTCGTGCGCAGCTTCTTCGAGGCGGGCAAGCCGGTGGCGGCGATCTGTCACGCGCCCTGGACCCTCGTGGAAGCAGGTGTCGTACGGGGCCGGACGCTGACCTCGTGGCCGAGTCTGGCGACCGACATCCGCAACGCGGGCGGCACCTGGGTGGACGAACAGGTTCAGGTCTGCCACGCGGCTCCCGCGGCACTGGTCACCAGCCGCAAGCCGGCGGACCTGGACGCCTTCTGCGTCACCTTCGTGAGGGAGTTCGCCGACGCCCGGCACTCCTCGGCCGCTCGCACCTGACACGGGCGGAACGTTCCAGCGGCGGGAGGAACCATGGCCCGACGAGTCCACGAGGTGATGGCCCGCAAGCCGGTGACCGTCGACAAGCTGACCTCGCCGGCAGAGGCGGCCCGGGTGATGCGGGACGCGGACATCGGCGACGTACTGGTCGTCGACGAAGGCCGCCTGTGCGGCATCCTGACCGATCGGGATCTCGTGATACGCGCGGTGGCCGAGAACCGCGATCTCGCCGAGACGACGGTGCAGGCCATCTGCAGCACCGACCCGGTCACCGTCGGCCCCGGCGAAGAGGTCGGCGAGGCGTTGCGCCTCATGCGCCGGCACGCGCTGAGGCGCCTGCCCGTACAGACCGAGGAGGGCGAGCTCGTCGGCGTCGTCACGCTGGGCGACCTGGAGGTCGAGCGGGATCCGGGGTCGGCACTGGCGGCCATCGCCGCCGCCGAGCCCGGCACCCGGGGCTCTCCTCCGAGGCCCGCGGGGGTCAGCTCGGCGGAGCCCACTGCGTGAGCAGCGCGTCGGTGGTGGTGATGGCCGCGACCAGGGCGAGGGAATTGCGGATGACCTCGTCCGTGCAGGAGGCGGGCACTCCGGCGATGGCGTCGGACGGCACGACCACCTGGTAGCCGAGGTTCACGGCGTCGAAGACGGTGTTGGGGATGGCGATGTTGGAGGAGACCCCGGTGACGACGAGGGTACGGACGCCGAGGTTGCGCAGCAGCGCGTCGAGGTCGGTTCCCGCCATCGGGGAGAGCCCGTGGAGCCGGCGGACCACCAGGTCCTGTTCGGCCACGGTGATCGGCGCCGCGACCTCCACGGCCCGGCTTCCGGTCAACTGACGGACGGGCAGTTTCCCGGCCGCCCTGAACAGCCGTGCGTTGGTGTTGGCCCCGCGTCCGTCCGGCCGCCGCTCGGCCACGGCGTGCAGCACCTGCACTCCGGCCCCGCGTGCGGCGTCGGCGAGTGCGGCCACCCGCTCCAGCATGCCGGAGTCCCGGGCCTCCTTGGCGAGCTCGGGCAGCGCGCTCTCCTCGCCGACCACCCCGTTCTGGCACTCGACGGTGAGCAGTGCGGTGGTGGCGGGATCGAGTTCCTGCATGGCTCCCCCTGGCGTGACGGCCCGACAGCCCGCATGATTCCTGACACATAGTCAGATGTGAAGGGGTGCGGGACGGATGGACGAGGCACGCTCGGCAACGGCACAGCGGCGGGGGCGCCGCATCATGATGAGCGACGCGGAGGTGGACGCCTTCCTGCGCGAGCAGCGCACCTGCCGGGTGGCCACGGTCTCGCCGGACGGCCGTCCGCACGTGGGCGCCCTCTGGTTCGCCTGGGACGGCACCTCGCTGTGGCTGTACTCGATCACGCGCAGCCGGCGCTGGTCCGACCTGCGCGAGGACCCCCGGATCTCGGTGGTCGTGGACTCGGGCGAGGCGTACGACGAACTGCGCGGGGTGGAACTGTCCGGCACCGCCGTCTTCGTGGGCGAGGCCCCCCGCACGGGCGAGCCCTGCCCGGAGCTGGCGGAGGCCGAGCGCATCTTTCCGGCGAAGAACTTCGGCATCGAGGAGATGCCGCACGACGGACGGCACGCCTGGATCCGCCTCACCCCGGAGTCGGTCGTCTCCTGGGACTTCCGCAAGCTGTAGGGCGCGGAGCCGGCTACCGGATTCCCGCGGCCACCTCCCGCAGGGCCTCCGCGGCGGCCCGGATGGAGGGCCGCCGGTCGGCGTCCGCGCGCCAGACCGCGTACACGTGGCGGCGTACGGTGTCACAGACCGGCAGCAGCCGGACGCCGGGCGGCACCGGGCCACGGCCCAGCTTCGGCGCCACGCACACGCCGAGGCCCGCCTCCACGAAGGCGAGCTGGGTGTGGTGCTCCTCGGCGATGTGCGCGATGCGCGGCTCGATCCCCGTGCCGCGCAGCGTGAAGACCAGCCACTCGTGGCAGAACTGGCCCTCGTTCCAGGAGATCCAGTCGTCCTCGGCGAATTCGGCCAGGGAGATCTTGTCCCGGTCGGCGAGCCGGTGGCCCGCCGGGACGGCGATGTCGACGGAGTCGTCGAGCAGGTGGGCCCGGGTCAGCTCGGCGGGCACCGGCATCCGCTTGTTGTGCCAGTCGATGGCGAGGGCCATGTCGAGGTCCCCGCGCACGACCGCCGTCATGCTCTCCTCCGGCTCCTGCTCCCGCACCCGGACACGCAGCTCCGGATGGTCCTGGCGCAGGGCGGACAGCACCTGGGGCAGCAGACCGCGCATGGCGGTCGGGAAGGCGCCGATCCGCAGCTCGCCGACCGCGCAGCCGCGCTGGGCCTCGACGTCGGCCTGGGCGAGCTCCACCTGGGAGATGATCCGTGCCGCGTGGTCGGCGAGCAGCCGCCCGGCGTCGGTGAGCCGGACCCCTCGGCCGTTCTTGGCGAGCAGCGGCTGGCCGATCTCGCGTTCCAGCTTGGCCATCTGCTGCGAGACGGCGGAAGTGGTGACGTGGAGCCCGTCGGCCGCGCCGCTGACCGAGCCGTGGCGGGCGAGGGCGTCGAGGGTACGCAGGCGCTCCAGGTTCAACATGTAAGCGATGCTACGGCGTCGCCCCCAGGAAGTCTCGCTTGTCCTACGAAGTCGAGGCGCGCACAGTAAGTGCCATGAGCGCACCCACAGCCCCGCGGCCCACCCTCCCGACCACCTCCGCCACCGCCGCCACCACCAGCGCCGCCCGCCGGGTCCGGCTCCTCGACTGGCGGGTACGCTTCGCGATCCTGTCGGTCATCTGGGGCTTCAGCTTCCTCCTGATCAAGGTGGGTACGGAGGCCTACGCGCCCTTCCAGGTGGCGCTGGGCCGGGTCCTGTTCGGCGCGCTCGCCCTCCTCGCGGTCCTGCTGGTGCGTCGCGAGCCGCTCCCCCGGGGGCTGCGCACCTGGGGGCACCTCACCGTGGCGGCGCTCCTGCTCAACACGGCCCCCTTCTCGCTCTTCGCGTACGCGGAACTGAGCATCCCGTCGAGCCTGGCCGGCATCTGCAACGCCACCTCCCCGCTGTGGGGCATGGCGCTGTCGCTGGTCGCGCTGTCCGAGGACCGCCCGACGCGGCGCCGGTTCGCGGGGCTGGGGCTGGGCTTCCTGGGCGTGCTCACGGTCCTGGGCGCGTGGCAGGGCTTCTCGGGGGTCGACGCCAAGGGCACCGCGTTCGCCCTGCTGGCCGCGCTCTGCTACCCCATCGGTTGGATCTACGTCCGCCGCACCCTGGCCGGAACTCCGGGCTCGCCGGTCGCCATGACGGCTGGCCAGCTGATGCTCTCCACCCTCCAGCTCGCCCTGGTCAGCTCCCTGTTCACCAGCGCCCCGGCCTCCTTCCCGCTCTGGCCGACCCTGTCGGTGATCGCCCTGGGCGCCCTCGGGACGGGCATGGCCCTGCAGATGCAGTACGGCCTGGTGACGGAGGTCGGCCCGACCACCGCGCAGATGGTCACGTACTTCATCCCGGTCGTGGCCACGACGGCGGGCGTCCTGGTCCTCGGCGAACAGCTCCACTGGAACACCCCGGTCGGCGCCGCGATCATCCTGGCGGGCGCCGCCCTCACCCAGACCCGCCCCGGGGCCCGACGGGCCGCGTGACCCCTGGTACCGCCCGGGGATCGGCCGCATCCCCGGCCCGCCGGGCGGAGGCCAACGCGGAACTGCGCAGGCACTCCCGGGGGGACCCCGGTCCGGCGCCGCAACGCGCCTCGGCCGGCCTCTTCCGCGCCGGGGGCGCGGTCTTGGCCCTGTGCGGGGCCGTCCTCACGCTGGGCGGCGTCATCGAACTCCTCTGAGCCGTGCCGCCCCGGGTCGAGGGCGGCGCGGCTCACGGCCCGTGACCCGACCACTCGAGGGGACCCGCCGGCGCGGAGTCCGGGGCACCGGCTCCGGACGTGGCGGCGGGGCCCGCGGGCGGGGGTCAGACCGAGCGGCCGCCCCCCGAGGGGCGGACCGCCGCGGCGATCGCGTCCGCCAGAGCCGGGACGTCGGCCGGGACCAGCGCCGAGACGGTCACGCGGATGCCCGGGCCGGATTCCACCCGGTAGCGGGAGCCCGGCGCCACCGCCCACCCCGCGGCCAACAGCCCCGCCACCACCGCGGTCTCGCCGACCCCGACCAGCGGCACCCACACGTTCAGGCCGCTCCGCCCGTGCGCCGCCACCCCCCGCTCCCCCAGCGCCGTGATCACCGCGTTCCGCCGCTCGTCGTAGGCGCGGGACACCGCAGCGCGGTCCACCGCCCCCGAGGTCCACAGGTCCACCACCGCGTACTGGAGCAGCCGGCTCACCCACCCCGGGCCGAGCCGCTGCCGCCCGCGCACCCGGTCCAGAGTCACCGCGTCACCCGTGAGCACCGCCAACCGCAGGTCCGGCCCGTACGCCTTGGCCGCGGACCGCGTCAGCGCCCAGTGCCTGGTCACCCCACCCAGGGAATGGAGCGGCCGGTCCACGATCCCGTGGCCGTGGTCGTCGTCGATCGCCAGCACCTCCGGATGGCCCGCCAGCAGCGCCCGCAGCTCAGCCGCCCGCTCCGCGCCCAGCACCGCCCCGGTCGGGTTCTGCGCCCGCGGGGTGACCAGCAGGGCCCGCGCCCCGGCCGCCAGCGCCCGCGCCACCGCTTCCACTTCGGGGCCGTCGTCGTCGACGGCCACCGGCAGCACCCGCAGCCCGAGGGCCGCGACCAGGTCCAGCACGCTCCCCCACCCCGGGTCCTCGACCGCCACCGCGTCGCCCGGCCGCAGATGCGCGGCCAGGACCCGTTCGATCGCGTCCAGCGCACCCGAGGTCACCGCCACCGGACCCGCGGGAACCCCGTCCGCGTCGAGGTCCGCCCGGGCCACCCGCTCCAGCTCCGGCAGCAGCGGATCGTCCCCGTAGAGGGTGGGCGCCTGCGCGTGCCGCCGGGCGGCGAAGGCCAGGGCTCCGTCCAGGGCGGGGAGCAGCGACACGTCCGGGTTGCCCGAGCCGAGGTCCCGCACGCCCGCCGGGACCGCCATCGGGGCCGCGTCACGGGGCGCGCTCGACGGACGGGCCCGTACGCGGCTGCCGCGCCGCCCGTCCGTCTCGATGACCCCGCGCTCGCGCAGCGTCCGGTAGGCGGCCGCGACGGTGTTCGGGTTCACCCCCAACTCACCCGCCAGCTCCCGCATCGGCGGCAACAGCGATCCGGGCGGGAGCGCGCCCGATCCCACGCCCGCTTCGACACTGGCCGCGATATCCGATGCGCGGCGCCCTTCGATCCGATAATCTCCTAGCACAAAGCCAATTATGCACTAGTACAACGGAGCGCGCACGATGACCACGACCCCCGCGACAGAGACGGCGTACGAGCCCACCGACCGCACCGTGCCCACGCGCTCCCGCGACCGGGCGCGCTACGACCGCGAGACGGTGCACTCGATACTCGACCAGGCGTACATCTGCCACCTCGGCTTCGTCCGCGACGGCGCCCCGGTGGTGCTGCCCACGCTCTTCGCCCGCGTCGGCGAGGTGCTCTACGTCCACGGCTCCACCGGCTCCCGCCCGCTGCTCGCCGCGGGCAAGCCCGACCCTGGTCTCGCCGTCTGCGTGACGGTGACCCACGTCGACGGCCTGGTGCTGGCCCGCTCGGCCTTCCACCACTCGCTCAACTACCGCTCGGTGGTGGCCCACGGCACCGCCTACCAGGTCACCGACGAGGCGGAGTGCCGGCTCGCCCTGGACGCCCTCGTCGACCACGTCGTACCGGGCCGCTCCGCCGACTCCCGGCCCGCCAACGCGAAGGAGCTCGCCGCCACGGCCGTGATCCGCCTGGACCTGGAGGAGGTCTCCGCGAAGCTCCGCACCGGCGGCCCGAACGACGACGCCGAGGACCTGGACCTGCCGTACTGGACGGGCGTGGTCCCCGTCGCACCCGCGTACGGAGTGCCCGTGCCCGCCGCGGACCTGGCCCCCGGCATCGCCGTCCCGGACTACATCACGGCGCTCTGAGGACGCTCCCGCACGGCGTCGGGCCCGGCCGCCACCGGCCCGGGCCCGGCCGCCGGACGGCGCGCTTCCGCCGCGATCAGCGCTCCCACCGCCGTCAGCAGAAGTACGGTCCCCAGCACCACGGCACCGGTCAGTCGCTCCCCCAGCACGAGGACGGCGATGGCCGCCGCGCTGACCGGCTCGATCAGCATGATCACGGACACGGTCGCGGCCCGCACCGCGGCGGCGCCGGTGAAGTAGAGCGCGTACGCGAGCGCCGTCGGCACGAGGGCGACGTACGCCAGCAGCCCGAGCACCCGCCCGAGTTCGGCGGTGTGCGGCACCAGCCCCTCCGCCCAGGCGAGCGGCAGCAGGGCGACCGCGCCCACCGCGACCGACCAGGCGGTGGTCACCAGGGGGTCCCCGCCCGCCCCGCGCTGCCCGAGCCGGCGGGCCCGCAGGGTCATGGCCGCGTACCCGGCGGCGGAGAGCAGCGCCCAGCCGACACCGAGGGGCCGCACCTCGCCGCCCCCGCTGCCCAGTACGAGGACGGCCAGCCCGGCGAGCGCCCCGCAGACCGCGGTCAGGCCGGCGCGGCCGAGCCGCTCGCCCGTCCAGTACCGGGCCCCGAGCGCGATGAGCACGGGCCCGGCGCCGAGGGTGACGACGGTGCCGACCGCGAGGCCGGTCTCGCGCACGGCGGCGAAGTAGGCGGCCTGGAAGAGGGTGAACATCAGCCCGGTCCCGATCAGCGAGGCCTTGGACGGCCGCGCCCGCCCGTCGTCCGCCCGGCGGCGCCCGCGTACGGCGAGCACCCCGAGCAGCACCACGAGCCCGCCCGCGCAGCGCCAGAAGGACAGGGCGAGCGGGCCGAGGTCACTGGCCAGGAAGAGGAGGGAGGCGGCCGCCCCGGCGGTGCCCCAGGCGGCTCCGGCGATGACGAGGTACAGCAGACTGCGCCCGGCAGCGGGCGAATGGTTCGACACGTGGTTCTCCGCGCATGCGTGAAGGATGAGAAGAGCAGGTCATCGCTTCGCGGGCAGCGCTCACCGGCCCGGGAGCCCCGGGCGCTCGGTTTCGTGAAGGTGCCGCCCGCGCCTAGGCGGCGGGAGGCGGAAGCACGGTCGACTGCATGTGCGTCACCCTAGGCGGTCGTGGTCTCGCGGTCCAGCAGGACCGCTTCGGGCTCGGCCGGCACGTGCGGAGGCGCCGGTCGCGAGGACTGGGCGATGAACGCACCGCCCAGCACCAGCCCGCCGCCGACGATCTGCCAGGTGGAGAGGTGCTCGCCGAGCAGGATCCAGGCCAGCACGGTGGCGACGACGGCTTCCAGGAAGGCCACGACGCCCGCGATCTGGGGCGAGAGCCTGCGCACGGAGACGACGCCGGTCAGGTACGCGAAGACGGTCGCGATCAGCACCACCCAGCCGAGCAGCACCCCGGCGGGCACCATGACGTCGCCCAGGGCCGCGTCGCCGCCCAGCACCTGCCAGTCGATCTCCCACGGGCGGGCGATCACGGTCATGACGAGGGCGCCCACGACCAGGCCGTAGGCGGTCACGCCGAGCGGGTCCGGGGCGTCCTCCGCGTCGGAACCCTGGTCGGCGAAGACGAAGTAGGAGGCCTGGCACAGGGCCGCGCAGAGGCCGAAGACCACGCCGAGCAGGTCGAGCCGCAGCCCGGCCCAGATCTCGACCACGCAGGCGAGTCCCACGACGGCCACGGCCGCACCGGCGGCGGCGCCCCGCGTGACGGGCTTGCGCTGGACGAAGCGGATGTAGCCGAGCAGCAGCGCCGGGCCCAGGTACTCCAGGAGCAGGGCCACGCCGACGGGAATCCGGGACAGCGAGGCGAAGTAGAAGGCCTGTACGCCCGCGACGGCGACCAGCCCGAAGCCCGCGAGCAGCGCGGGCTTGCGCCGCACGAGACCGCGGTGGCGCCAGGCCAGCGGGGACAGTACGAGCGCTGCCCCGGCCACCCTGAGCCAGACCATCTGGAGGGGGTCCAGACCCGCCTCGATCAGCGGCTTCGCCGCCACTCCGGAACCACCGAACGCAACCGCCGAGACGAGGGCGAGGCCCAGTCCGGCGTTCTTACCTGACGCTTGCATCGGGCCATCATGACAGGGCCGGTCAGGAGCGTCACGAGCATGACACCTGTTGAGACGCAGTCGATACCCCGGCCCCCGTTCCGGCCGCCGACCCCGCCGATTTCTGACAGGTCGTCAGTATTGAATGTTCCGCCCGCCGGGGCTACGTTCCGCCGCACGTACCCGACGAGAAGGGGTGGTCGCATGGCTGAAGTCACCGCGGAATCACGCATCGAGGCGTCCGCCGCGCAGGTCTGGTCCCAGCTGACGGACTGGGACGCGTACGGCCAGTGGAGCATGACCCACACGAACTTCCCGAAGGGCGGGCCCGAGACCCTCGCGGTCGGATCCACCTTCGCCGAGAACATGAAGATGATGGGCTTCCCGGCCGAGGTCGTCTGGACCGTCTCCGAGCTGGAGGACGAGCGCGTCTTCGCCATCACGGGCAAGGGGCCGATGGGCGTGGCCGTGCTCACCCGGTACACGCTGATCCCGGACGGCGGGGCCACCACCGTCCGCATCGACGGCGAGTTCACGGGCGCCGCGGTCTCGCTGATGGCGGGCAAGCTCAAGGACTCGGCGACCGCCGCGCTGAACGAATCCCTGCGCAAGTTGGCCGGCCTGGTCGCCTGACCGGCCGCCCGATCGGACGCCGCAGCGCCCCGCGAGAGGACTCGCGGGGCGCTGCGTCGTCCAGGGCCGGGGCCCGGGGGTCCGGCCGGATCAGTGCTCGTCGGCCAGGATCAGGTAGAGCTTCTTGCGGGCGTCGTTGATGACGGCGAGGGCCTTCTCCCGCTGCTCGGGCGAGCCGGTCTTGAAGACCTGCCCGAAGGCCTCCATCAGGCCGAACCCGGCCGTCCGGATCTCCTGCATCGCCTCGAAGTCGAAACCCCGCCCGGCGTCCGCCCAGGGGGCGTCGGGGCCGGCCTCGGCCTCCGTGCGGCCGGCGTCGGTGAGCGTGAACAGCTTCTTGCCGCCCTCGCTCTCGCTGACGATCAGGCCCTCGTCCTCCAGCAGCTGGAGCGTCGGGTAGACCGAGCCGGGGCTGGGCTTCCACGCCCCGCCGCTGCGCTCGCCGATCTCCTGGATCATCTCGTAGCCGTGCATCGGCCGGTCGGCGAGCAGCGCCAGGATCGAGGCGCGTACGTCTCCGCGCCGAGCCCTGCCGCGCGGCCCGCCCCGACCGCCCCGTCCCCCGAAGGGTCCGCCGCCGAAGGGAGGCCCGAACGGGCCGAAGGCGGCGCGCAGCCCCCTGAACTCCTCCCGACGATCGGGCCCGCAGTGGCCGTGGCCCCGTCCGTGCTCGTGTCCGTGCCCGTGTTCGTGCTGTCCACGTGAACGCATGACTGCGCTCCTTCCGTCACTTCGTAGTGGTTCACATCGGTTCATCGGTTCCCCGATGTCTCCACTATCGGTGACCGATCGCGATGCGTCAACGATATATCGGAAACTTGTCGCCGAAGAGGTGCGGCGGCGATGCGCGTTCGGCTCGGCCGGCCCGCAGGGCGAGGCAGTGAGGCTCGGGCGACGTCCGAGCGACCGGAACCGTTCGCGCTCACGGGCGACCCGGACACCGGGGGCCGCCATGCTGCGCGGGCGCGCCGGGTGGCCGGCCTCCGGCGGGCCCGGCCGGTCGCCCGCACGGCAGCGCACGGGCCGGTCCGAGGGTCGCAAGAGCCGGTCCCGGTCGGCCAGGGTCGCCGCTCTCGCGACACCAGGCCAGACACCCCGTATTGGCCTTTGTCGGTGATCAAGGATCCGTCCTACCGTCTGGTCATGCGCATCCGAACCGTCGACGCCTTCACCGACCGCCCCTTCCACGGGAACCCCGCCGGAGTCCTGATCCTCGACGGCGGGTTCCCGCCGGACGCCTGGCTCCAGCAGGTCGCCGCGGAGATGAACCTCTCCGAGACCGCCTTCGCCCATCCCCTGCCGCCCGGCGGCGACGCCGACTGGGCGCTGCGCTGGTTCACCCCGGCCGCCGAGGTCGACATGTGCGGGCACGCCACGCTCGCCACGGCACACGTACTGGCCACGAGCGGGCTCGCGAAGGGGCTGATCCGCTTCACCGCCCGCTGCGGCATCCTCACCGCCGAGACGGCCGAGGACGGCAGCATCACCCTCGACTTCCCGACGTCCTCCCTGACGCCCGTCCCGGCGCCGACCGCCGTCGACCACGCGCTCGGCGGCGCCCCGATCCTCTCCGTGCACGACACCGCCTCGCACATCGGCGACCTGCTGATCGAGCTCGCCGACGAGAAGACCGTGCGCGAACTGGAGCCGGACCACGCCGCCCTGCGCGCCTTCGCCAAGCGCGGGGTGATCGTCACCGCTCCCGCCGAGGACCCCTCCCGCGGCTACGACTTCGTCTCTCGGGGCTTCTTCCCCGCCTTCGGGATCGACGAGGACCCGGTGACGGGCAGCGCCCACACCGCGCTCGCCCCGTTCTGGGCGCAGCGCCTGGGCCGGGACGAGCTGACCGGCCTCCAGGGCGGCGCCCGTCAGGGGCTGGTCAAGGTCACCCTGGCCGGCGAGCGCACCCTGCTGACCGGCCACGCGGTGACCGTCCTCGACGGCGAGCTCCTCGCGGCCCCGCTCACGGCGACCACGGCCGACCGCGCGGAGTGACGACGGGGCACCGAACCGGGCCGGTCCCCACCGGCCCGGCCCGGTCAGCCCTGCGGTCAGCCCTTCGAGCGACCCTTCGACCGGGCGGCCTTCGAGCGCGCCTTCGCCTCCGCCTTCGCGCGAGCCGCTTTCCGCCGCGCGTCCTCGTTCTCGATCCAGGCGGCCGAGTCGATCCGCTTGCGATAGATCTGCGCCGGCTCCGCCGCACCCAGGTGCACCGTCCACCCCCACAGGACCGCCGACACGACGAAGAAGACGCCCGCCAACCCCAGATAGGAGGCGATCTCCTCGGACTCGGAGACGCCCTCCTGGTGCACGAAGCCGGGCACGCCGGCGACGAGCGCGTTCACCCACCACGCGAGCGCCCCGTTGAACAGGGCGAGGGAGATCCAGTAGACGACCCGCACGGTCTTCGCCGGGCCGCTCAGTTCCCCCAGCAGCAGGAGCCGCCGCAGCGTGACCGGCCCCGTCCGGTGGCGGCCGCCCGTGTCCTCCTTGGCCCGCCGCACCGACGCGTAGCACTCGTCCAGCCACTGCCCGGGCTCGGGGTCCGGCGCCGGGGCGTCGGTGGGCGCGAGTTCCTTGGCCTGGATCCAGCCGCTGAGGAACTGGATCTCCAGCTGGGCCTTCTCCAGTCGTCTGCGGTAGTGGTGGTCGCTGCTGCGCGCCTCGCGACGGTCGCGGATGAGGAGGCTGATCCCGCCCACCAGGCCGGTGACCACCGGCACGAAGAAGGGCGCGAACTGCACCACGGAGTCCAGAACAGCCACCGCGCGCGCCTCCTCGCTCCCCCTTCAGCGTCGCACCGCTCCCGCTCCCGCCCCCGCCCGGCAGGGCCGATCGGGTGGCCCGCGCCGGGTCGGGGCGCCGGGCGCGTCAGGGTGCCGCGCGGGTCAGGGCACCTGGTCAGGGCGTCGGCAGCCAGCCCACCTTGCCCGCGAGGAGCGCGTACCCGCCGAAGGCGACGATGTCGAGCAGCGCGTGCGCGACGACGAGCGGCGCCACCCGCCCCCAGCGTCGGTAGGCGAGCACGAAGACGACGCCCATCACCATGTTGCCGATGAAGCCGCCGATGCCCTGGTAGAGGTGGTACGAGCCCCGCAACACGGAGCTTGCGACCAGCGCGGCCATCGGCGACCAGCCCAGCTGCCCGAGTCTGCGCAGCAGGTAGGCCAGCACGATGACCTCCTCCACCACGGCGTTCTGCACCGCGGAGAGGATCAGCACGGGGAACTTCCACCACACGTCCGGCAGCGCCTCCGGGACCACCGTGAGGTTGGCTCCGCTCGCCCGAGCGGCCAGGTAGAAGGCGAGCCCCGCGCTGCCGATCCCCGCCGCCACGAGCGCGCCCCGGCCCAGGTCCCACCAGGGCCGGGTGCGGTCGAAGCCGAGCACCCGCAGCCCGGGCGCGCCCTCGCGCGTCAGGAAGTGGGCCACGAGCAGTACGGGGACCAGCGCGGTCGCGATCCCGAAGAGCTGCCAGGCCAGGTCCAGCCAGGGGCGGCCCGGGGCGTGCGAGGCGTTGAGCGTGGCGGCCTGGTCCCTGAGCCCGCCGGGCTTGGTGAGCGAGCCGATGAAGCTGATCAGCGAGGAGAAGGCGCTCGCCCCCAGGGACAGGGCGAGGACGAGCAGCAGCTCGGTCCGCAGGAGGCCGCGCCGCCCCTCTCCGCTCAGTTCCACGTCCACCGGCTCCGGCTCCACCCGCACGCCCGACTCCCGTCCCTGCCACCCTGCCGCGCTGTTCCGACCACCCCATACTGCCTCCTCGGCGGCCGTACGGGATCACGGGACCCGGGGGGCGGCAGGTCAGGCCGGGCCCGCACCCCCCAACCCCACGGGCCAGGTGTGCACGGGATCGCCCTTGTGCATCAGCTCGCTGTAGCGTCGCGTCGTCGCGGCCAGCGCCTCGTCCCGTTCCAACCCGGCCGCGAGGGCCTGGTGGTAGGTGTCCACCTGCCAGGTCGCCCCGTTCACGCGCCGCCGGCAGCGCTCCTCGATGATGCCGAGGTAGTAATCCCGGTCCGCGGGTTCGATGCCCCAGGCGTCCAGCCCCGCCGCCGCCATCGGCAGCAGTTCGTCCAGCACCAGCCGCACCGCCGGTACGCTCACCAGCCCCCCGGTCCGGCCCCGGCGCGGCCACCGCACCCGGGCCTCGATCCCGTACCGGCAGGCCGCGTCGAAGTTGGCCTCCGCCTCGGCGAAGGGCAGCCGGGTCCACACCGGGCGCGGGTCGTCCGCGAGGGTGCGTACGAGCCCGTAGTAGAAGGCGGCGTTGGCGACGACGTCGGCGACGGTGGGCCCGGCCGGCAGCACCCGGTTCTCCACCCGCAGGTGCGGCACCCCGTCCGCGACCCCGTACACGGGCCGGTTCCAGCGGTAGACCGTGCCGTTGTGCAGGACGAGTTCCTGCAGCCGCGGCACCCCGCCCTCGTCCAGCACCCGCAGCGGCTCCTCCTCGTCGCAGATCGGCAGCAGGGAGGGGAAGTAGCGGACGTTCTCGGCGAAGAGCTCGTACGCCGAGTCCACCCACCGCTCCCCGAACCAGGTGCGCGGGCGCACCCCCTGGGCCTGGAGCTCGACCGGTCGGGTGTCGGTGGCCTGCGTGAACAGCGGCGGCCGCGACTCCCGCCACAGCTCGCGCCCGAACAGGAAGGGAGAGTTCGCGCCGACGGCTATCTGGACGGCCGCCACCGCCTGCGCGGCGTTCCACACGTCCGAGAACCGGGCCGGCGTGACCTGGAGGTGCAGTTGTACGGAGGTGCAGGCGGCCTCGGGCACGATCGACCCGGAGGTCCAGGTCAGCCGCTCGACACCCTCGATGTCGAGCGTGAAGTCCTCGCCGCGCATCATCAGGATCTGCTCGTTCAGCAGCGAGTACCGGTCCACCGCAGACAGGTTGGCGGCGACCAGGTCACCGCGCGAGATCGTCGGCAGAATGCCGATCATCACCACCCCGGCGTCGATCTCCGCGGCCTGCCGGTGGGCGTAGCCCAGCCCCGCACCGAGTTCCTCGGCGAGCCGGTCGAATACGCGGCCGCCGAGCCTGTGCGGAAGGACGTTCACCTCCAGGTTGAACATTCCCAGTTCGGTCTGGAAATCCGTGCTCGCAATCCGCTCCAGCACCTCCGCATTCACCATTCTCGGCAGCCCGTCGGCACCGGCGAGATTCAACTCGATCTCCAGTCCCATCATGTTCTTCGGGCGATCGAACCTCCCCTCCGCCAGAAGTCGCTCCAGTCCCTCCAGACACTCGTGGAGCTTCCTTCGATACCTCTGCCGATCGGACAGGTCGAATCCGCCTGCCACGACCTTCTCCCCCATCGAAGCGTCCCTCCTCGACTGGGCCTGGCCCTGGGCACCCAGGCGCGCGTTACGGTCGATGATGCCCCGGCAGCGTGATCCATAACGCCCGGGGGGCGTGCACTGCGCGGAGCGCGCGCCGGTTTGGCCGAAGGGCGCTCCGGCACATTCACCTGGCAAGCCGACTTGTGCAAATTCCCCCTCGCCTTTGCCTGTTCCGGATAACCGACGCTTTTCAGCCGGGCCCCCGTCCGGTAACCTCCGAGGTCAGCGCGACGTGTTCGCGCCCATCCGGCATGAATGCCATGTCAGCGGGACCGGTAAGCGCCTTGTCGGCAATAGGCGGGACAGCTAGCCGAAACACTGCGTGAACACATGTCGTATAAACTCCGCAAACGAGGCAGAGAGTTGGCGCGCGGCCATTGCCCCTCAGCCCCCCTCTGGCCCCAGAATGCGACAGCGCCGTCCGCACCTCCCCCTTCCACAGGTCTCCCAAGTGAGAGGCGACCCACCATGCCGCTGCACGTCCCTCCGGCTCCCGCGTCCGCCCTGCGCAGTGTCCTCGCGGCTCTCGGTTCCCCCACCGCGGTCAACGAGGCGCACACTCCCGCCCTGCGCGCGCTCCAAGGGCCGATGACCGCCGAACTCCCCCTGCCGGTCCACGTCCTCGACCGGCTCGGCATGTCCAATCTGGCGGCCGGCGGCAGGCCGCCGCGCACCCGGCTCACCGGCTGGCGGTTCCTCATCCGCAGCGGCGACCGGTTCGTCGCCGCGGCCGACACCCGGCTGACCCCGGACGGCTGGACCTTCTCCCACTTCTTCGAGGGCCCCTACGTCGCGGCCACCGAACGCGCGCTGCGCCAGGCGGAGTCGCTCGGCAAGGGCTACCAGCCGCGTCTGCTGTCCGTACCGGAGCTGTACATGCTGACGCTGTGGCTGCACGGGGCCGTCGGCGCCGACGCCTCCGCCGGCCTGCCCGCGGGCGAGGACCTGCTGGTGCCCCTGGCTCCGGCCCCGCCCGGCATCGCCGCGTACCGGCCGCATCCGGTCTCCGAACTGCTGCCCGTGCTGACCCACCGGCTCACCCCGGCGACGCCACCGGTCCCGCCTTCGCTGGCCGCTCCGGCCGCCTGACCCGATTGGCCCATTCGGGTTAGTCCGCCCGGGCCACCGTCGAACCATCCGAAATGACAGGGGAGTTGGCCTGAACCGCCCGCACGAGTGATGCGTCATCAATCTGTGAGGACAGCCGGCGGGAAATCCCTGCGAAGCGGCTGTCCTGGGGGAAGACTGAGGACACGCTCCCCGCGGGTGCGGGGATGATCCAGGGGGACGGCCATGAATCACGCATCGAGCCGTAGCACACAGACCACGTCGCAGCGAAAGAACGCATCCATGTGCCAGCACCAGCCAGCCTGCCCGTCAGCCGAATCCGCCGACCGGGAGGCGGCCCGCCCCGTGGCCAACCACCCGGAGCAGGGCTGGAGCCTGCTGTGCAACGGCGTCCTGCTCTTCGAGGACACCGGGGAGCTGCTCCCGGACGGCCAGATCATCGCCCCGCACCGGCCGCTCGCGGTCGCATAGGACGGATCGTGAACGACGAAGGGGCCGGCCCGGGAGAACCTCCCGGATCGGCCCCTTCGTCATCGATCAGTTGTCGTACTCGTCCAGCGGCGGGCAGGAGCACACCAGGTTCCGGTCACCGAACGCACCGTCGATGCGGCGCACCGGCGGCCAGTACTTCTCGGCGGCCGTGACCCCGCCCGGGAACACGGCCTCGTCACGGGTGTACGGGTGGTTCCACTCGCCGCCCAGCGCCGCCGCGGTGTGCGGGGAGTTGGCCAGCGGGTTGTCCTCCAGCGGCCACTCGCCGGAGGCGACCTTCTCGATCTCGCCGCGGATGGCGATCATCGCGTCGCAGAAGCGGTCGATCTCCGCGAGGTCCTCGGACTCCGTCGGCTCGATCATCAGCGTGCCCGCGACCGGGAAGGACATCGTCGGCGCGTGGAAGCCGTAGTCGATCAGGCGCTTGGCGATGTCGTCGACGCTCACGCCCGTCTCCTTCGACAGCGGACGCAGGTCGATGATGCACTCGTGCGCGACCAGGTCGCCCGGGCCGGTGTAGAGCACCGGGTAGTGCGGCTCCAGGCGCTTGGCGATGTAGTTGGCGCCGAGCACCGCGACCTGGGTGGCGCGCTTGAGGCCCTCGCCGCCCATGAGGCGGACGTACGACCAGGAGATCGGCAGGATGCCGGCGGAGCCCCACGGCGCGGCCGAGATCGGGCCGACGCCCGTCTCCGGACCGGCGGTCGGCTGCAGCGGGTGGTTCGGGAGGTACGGGGCGAGGTGCGCCCGGACACCGACCGGGCCGACGCCCGGACCGCCGCCGCCGTGCGGGATGCAGAAGGTCTTGTGCAGGTTCAGGTGCGAGACGTCGCCGCCGAAGTGACCCGGCTTGGCCAGACCCACCAGGGCGTTGAGGTTCGCGCCGTCCACGTAGACCTGGCCGCCGGCCTCGTGCACCTGGGCGCAGATGTCGGCGACGTGCTCCTCGAACACACCGTGCGTGGACGGGTAGGTGATCATCAGCACGGAGAGCTCGTCGCGGTACTGCTCGATCTTGGCGCGCAGGTCGTCCGCGTCCACCTCGCCGTCGTCGGCGGTCTTGACGACGACGACCTTCATGCCGGCCATCACGGCGCTGGCGGCGTTGGTGCCGTGCGCGGAGGACGGGATGAGGCAGATGGTGCGCTGCTCGTCGCCGTTCGCGCGGTGGTAGGCGCGCACGGCCAGCAGACCGGCGAGCTCACCCTGCGAGCCGGCGTTCGGCTGGATGGAGACCTTGTCGTAGCCGGTGACCTCGGAGAGACGTTCCTCCAGCTCGTTGATGAGCGTGAGGTAGCCCTCGGCCTGCTCCACCGGGGCGAAGGGGTGCAGCTGACCGAATTCGGGCCAGGTCACCGGCTCCATCTCGGTGGTCGCGTTGAGCTTCATGGTGCAGGAGCCCAGCGGGATCATGCCGCGGTCCAGCGCGTAGTCCTTGTCCGAGAGCTTGCGCAGGTAGCGCAGCATCGCGGTCTCGGAACGGTGCTGGTGGAAGACCGGGTGCGTCAGGAAGGCGTCCGAGCGCAGCAGACCCTCGGGGAGGGTGTCCGCGACGGTCTCGTCCAGCGCCTCGATGTCGGCGCTGACGCCGAAGGCGGCCCAGACGGCCTCGATGTCGGCGCGCAGGGTGGTCTCGTCACAGGCCATGGAGACCTGGTCCGCGTCGACCTGGTGCAGGTTGACCCCGCCCTTGCGGGCGGCGGCGACGACCTCGGCGGCACGGCCCGGGACGCGGGCGGTGATCGTGTCGAAGTACGCGCCGTGCACGATCTCCACGCCGCCGGCCGTCAGACCCGCGGCGAGCAGGGTCGCGTAGCGGTGGGTGCGGCGGGCGATCGTCTGCAGGCCGTCCGGGCCGTGGTAGACGGCGTACATGGCGGCCATGACGGCGAGCAGCACCTGCGCGGTACAGATGTTGCTGGTGGCCTTCTCGCGGCGGATGTGCTGCTCGCGGGTCTGGAGGGCCAGGCGGTACGCCTTGTTGCCGTCTGCGTCCACGGAGACGCCGACGAGGCGGCCCGGCAGGGAGCGGGCGTGCTTGGCCTGGACGGCCATGTACCCGGCGTGCGGTCCGCCGAAGCCCATGGGGACGCCGAAGCGCTGCGTGGTGCCGACGGCGATGTCCGCGCCCAGCTCGCCCGGGGAGGTCAGCAGGGTCAGGGCGAGCAGGTCGGCCGAGACGGTGACGATCGCACCGAGTTCGTGCGCCTGGTCGATGACCGACTTGATCTCCCGTACGGCGCCGGAGGCACCCGGGTACTGGAGCAGCACGCCGAAGACACCGCGCTCGGCGATCTCGGCGGGGATGCCGTTCGAGAGGTCCGCGACGACGACCTCGACGCCCGTCGGCTCGGCGCGGGTCTCGATCACCGCGATGGTCTGCGGCAGGGCGTCGGCGTCGATCAGGAAGACGCCGCCCTTGACCTTGCCCACGCGGCGGGCGAGCGACATGGCCTCGGCGGCCGCGGTGCCCTCGTCGAGCAGCGACGCACCCGAGGTCGGCAGGCCGGTGAGGTCCGCGACGAGGGTCTGGAAGTTCAGGAGCGCTTCGAGGCGGCCCTGGGAGATCTCCGGCTGGTACGGCGTGTAGGCCGTGTACCAGGCCGGGTTCTCCATGACGTTGCGGAGGATCACCGGAGGCGTGAAGGTCCCGTAGTAACCGAGACCGATCATCGACGACAGGACCTGGTTGCGGTCGGCGAGCGAACGCAGCTCGGCCAGCACCTCGGCCTCGGTCCGCGCCTCGGGCAGGTTCAGCGCCTCGGCGGTCTTGATGACGTCCGGCACCGCGGCGGCGGTCAGTTCGTCCAGCGAGCCGTAGCCCACCTGAGCGAGCATCTTCGCCTGCGCCTCGGCGTCCGGACCGATGTGGCGCTGCTCGAAGGGGATGCCTCGCTCCAGCTGGGAGAGCGGAATGCGGTTGGCGGTCATTGTACGGAGGCCTCCTGGTCGTACGACCTGCGAGGGGCACCACGGCGCGGGCACCCGGACGGCCTCCCCCTCTGTCATCTCAACCTGAGAGTTTCACCGGTCGCTGGAGGGTCGCTCGAGCCACCGGCTTTCACCGTCGGTGAGGAGGGGAACCGGCACTGCGCGCCCGGTACCCGCCCCTGCTTTCCAGAGTGGCCTCGTCCGTGCGGTACGTATGCCTGAGAGATTCCGGGGAGGATTTGCTCCTTCGGCGCCTCCGTCGTTCTCACTCGGAGGACTCTCCCGCACAGGGTCGACAGCCAGCACCCAGCCTACCAGCGAGGATCCGGACCCTCCCCGAGTGGCCTCTTCTTGGGATATGCACTTCTGTAGTCATTACGGAGGAGTTGCGACCATTTGGAGGGACCGTGCAGACCGACATCGATCCGCGCAGCCTGATCGGCCGCAAGGCGTTCGACCGCAATGGCACCAAGATCGGCACCGTGGACGAGGTCTACCTCGACGATGCCACAGGCGTCCCGGAGTGGGCCGCAGTGCGTACGGGCCTGTTCAGCCGGGACGCGTTCGTTCCGCTGGAGCCGAGCGAGCTGGTGGACGACGCCCTACGGGTGCCGTTCGACCGCTCCCTGATCAAGGACGCCCCCGACTTCGGCGTAGGCCGCCACCTCTCCCCGGAACAGGAGCTCCAGCTCTACCACCACTACGGCCTGGACGTGACGCTCCCCACGGACTTCCACCGCGACTTCGGCCGGCTGGCGGGCGACGACGACTGACCGCCCCCGCCACACCACCGGCCTCCGGTGCCGCGGCCCACGCCAGGCGGCCCCCGCCCGGCCCCCACGCGCGTCGAGCCGCAACGGACCCTAAGGGCCACGGCCGCCCCCGCACGGCACCCGCCAGGGGGCCGCGGCCGGGGCCGGCCCGAGCGTGCCCGCGCGGGCCCGCCGCCAAGCCGCCCCGGCCGGCCGAACCCGGGGCGGCGGCACGCGGACCGTCAGGCGCCGCGGGCGCCCGTCTCCGGGGCGACGCGCCCCCGGCAAGCCGGCGCGCCGGGGCCGTGTGCGGGCCGCGGTGGCGCGGCGCCCGCAGGCCCGGCACCAAGCCGCCCCGTCCCACCGCTGCCCCCTCCACGGCCGATCCCCCGCAGGGCACCCGTACGCGGGCCGTACGACGCCCTGTGCGCCCTATCCGGCCGCGCACCGGGCGGGGCGGCGCAGGCCCCCGGCCGACCCACCTCGCGGCACCCCTCAGGTGCCCGCGTCCGTCGCCCCCACCAGCGGCAGCGGGTCGGACGGCTCCAGTTCCGGGTCGTCCACCCGGAAGGTCCGAACTCGGCCCGGCGGCGAACCGGGCTGCTCGAACCGCACGGTCACCCGCCCGACCCCGCTGCCCTGGACCCACCCCGGCCCGTACACCGAATGGAGCACGTCCAGCCCGGCCATCCACCGCCGCTCCACAGCCGGCTCGGGCTCCGCCCCGGGGGCGGCGGACCACGGGTCCAAGGACGCCTCGGACCCGGCGGCCGGCTCGGCCTCCCCGAGCGGCTCGGCAGCCTCCTCGGCCCCCTCGGCCGATTCCGCCGCCTCCGCCGCCTCCGCCGCCTGCGCGAAGAGGTCCTCCTGCGTGTAGTCCGCCAGCCCCGTCACGCCCACCCCCAGCAGCCGCACCCCGCCGGTGGTGTCCACACCCTCCAGGAGCCGCGCGGCCGCCTCCCGCACCACTCCGGGGTCGTCCGTCGGGCCCCGCAGCGTCTCGGAGCGCGTCAGCGTCGAGAAGTCGTACCGGCGCACCTTCAGCACGATCGTGCGCCCGGAGTGCCCGGATTCGCGCAGCCTCCGCACGCACCGGTCCGCCAGCCGCTGCACCTCGCCCCGGATCCGGACCCGGTCGTGCAGGTCCACGTCGAAGGTGTCCTCGACCGAGACCGACTTGGCGTCCCGCTCGGCGACCACCGGCCGGTCGTCCAGTCCCAGCGCCATCCGGTACAGGCCCACGCCGTGCGCCCGCCCGACCATCCGGACCAGCTCGTCCTCACCGGCCTCCGCGAGCTCCCCCACGGTGGTGATCCCGGCCCGCCGCAGGTGCTCCCCGGTGGCCGGCCCCACGCCCGGCAGGGTCCGCACCGACATCGGCGCGAGGAGCTCCCGCTCCGTACCCGGCTCGATGAGCAGCAGCCCGTTCGGCTTGGCCTCCTCGGACGCCACCTTGGCCAGCATCTTCGACCCGGCCAGCCCCACCGACCCGCTGAGCCCCGTCACGCCACGGATGTCCGCCCGCAGCCGCTCCCCCGTCGCCAGGGCGCTCGCCGAGTCGAAGGCGACCCCGCCCGCCTCCAGGTCCACGAAGGCCTCGTCGAGGCTCAGCGGCTCCACCAGCGGCGACAGCGCCCGCAGCAGCGCCATGACCTGGTCGCTGACCGCGCGGTAGAGGCTGAAGCGCGGGATGAGGTAGGCACCGTTCGGGCAGAGACGCCTCGCCTGCGCGGTCGGCATCGCGGAGTGCACCCCGAACCGCCTGGCCTCGTACGAGGCGGTCGCGACGACCCCGCGCGGCCCGAGACCGCCGACGATGACGGCCTTGCCGCGCAGGCTCGGCTTGGACGCCTGCTCCACGGAGGCGTAGAAGGCGTCCATGTCCAGGTGCAGGATGGTCGGCGCGGCTCTCACAGCCCCGATGCTGCCCTACGCCTCTGACATTTCCATGCCACGTTTCCGGGGCGGGCCGCCCCCACGCTCAGACGGCGCGGTTGCGGCGCGCCGCGAGCTCGTCGGCCGGGTTGTGCCCGACCAGGGTCTCGCCGGTGTCGACGCGCTCCCCGTGCAGCTGCGACAGCGCGCTCTCGACGTCGCGCCACACCACGCCCACGGCGATGCCGAAAACACCCTGCCCGCCCTGGAGCAGGCTCACGACCTGGTCCGGGGAGGTGCACTCGTACACGGTGGCGCCGTCGCTCATCAGCGTCATCCGCTCGAGGTCGTGGAACCCGCGGTTCTGCAGGTGCTGCACGGCCGTGCGGATGTTCTGCAACGCCACCCCGGTGTCCAGGAAACGCTTGACGATCTTGAGGACCACCACGTCCCGGAAGCTGTAGAGGCGCTGGGTGCCCGACCCGTACGCGGGCCGCACGCTCGGCTCCACGAGGCCGGTGCGCGCCCAGTAGTCGAGCTGCCGATAGGTGATGCCGGCCGCGGCGCACGCCGTCGGTCCCCGGTATCCGATCTGCGCGGGCGCCTGGTCGCCACCCACCGATCCGACCGGCGTCGAGTCCGGCTGACGGTGCGCGGCCCCGACCGCACTGCCGTGCAGCGGGTACGGTCCCCCGTCACTCCGCGCGGGGGTGCCCCCGGTCGTACCGTCGCCCGTGATCCTCACGCCGACCCTCCGTCCTTGACCTGCCCACCTCGAAGGTAGGCAGTCACCAGGGGTGCGTCAACGATCGCCACACTCGGCACGCCGAGTGATAATCACCCTGAGAGTGGTTTCCCGTATCCCTTTGCGGGGAAAGGCTACTCGAATGGGCTGAAAGTTCCCGGCCGGTCGCCCCGTGGACGGCCCCGCCGGCACTCACTGCGGGCCGGTACCGAAGTCCTCGGGCGAGATCTGGTCGAGGAACTCGCGGAACTTCTCCACCTCGTCCTCCTGCTCGTCCGGAATGGCGATTCCGGCGTCGTCGAGGACGCCGTCACTGCCGTAGATCGGCGTCCCCGTGCGCAGGGCCAGCGCTATGGCGTCGGAGGGCCTCGCGCTCACCTCGACCCCGCTGGCGAAGACGAGCTCCGCGTAGAAGACGCCCTCCCGCAGATCCGTGATCCGGACCTCGGAGAGCTCCTCGCCGATCGCTTCCAGCACGTCCTTGAACAGGTCGTGCGTCAGCGGCCGGGCAGGGGCCATCCCCTGCTGCGCGAAGGCGATCGCGGTCGCCTCCCCTGGTCCGATCCAGATGGGGAGGTACCGGTCGCCTCCCACTTCACGCAGGAGCACGATCGGTTGGTTGGAGGGCATTTCCACCCGGACACCCACAACGTCGAGCTCGTTCACACAGCAACCCTAGGACCTGGTCGGCAGGTTTGGGTAGTCGGGGCCCCACTCCGACCGCCCGGTTCACCTGAGACGGACCCCGAGAGCCGTCTGCACGAGGGCCTCGTGGAGCCGTACGGACAGCCCCGCGAGTTCTTTCATCGTGGCCTCCGCGTGCGCCCTGGTCTGCGGGTTGCGGTGGCGGCGCAGTGGTGCCACCACCTGCTCCACCAGACCCGCCTCGCGGTCCGCGGCGGCCTTCATGGCGCGCAGGTGCCGCGGTTCCAGTCCGAAGCGCCCCAGATCGGCCACGAGCCGGGCCACGGTGACGGCCTCCGCGTCGAATCCGCCGCCCGGAACCTCCGCGAGCAGCCCGTACGACTCCCATTCGACCAGCTGCACCTCGTCCACCTCGGCGGCCGCGAGCAACTCCGCACGGCCCACCCGGGCCACCGTGGGCCGTTCCCGGCCCACCTCGCCGTAGAGGGCCACGGGGCTGCCGGGATCGACCGTGCCGTCGGAGTCGGCGTGCGCCGTGGGCGCCGGGATGCGGATCTGCTCGCCGCGTGCGAGCGCGTCGAGCTGCTCGCGGATGACCTTCAGCGGGAGGTAGTGATCGCGCTGCAACCGCAGGATGTGCGCGAGGCGCTCCACGTCCTCGGCGCTGAACTTGCGGTACCCCGAAGGCGTGCGCCGGGGTTCGACGAGCCCCTCCGCCTCCAGGAAGCGGATCTTCGAGATCGTGACTTCGGGGAACTCGTCACGCAGCGTGGTGAGCACGGTGCCGATGCTCACCAGCCGCCCGGCGGCGCCGGCGGTGCCGTTGTCGTGGGCACCGCCGGTCGGGGTACGCAGCATGAGACCTTCCCAAATGGGGTCAGACGCCCCGCAGGCTCGCGTAGAAGACCAGCCGGTACTTGCCGATCTGCACCTCGTCGCCGTTGTGCAGGGCGACGGAGTCGATCGGTTCGCGGTTCACGTACGTGCCGTTGAGGCTGCCGACGTCGGAGACGGTGAAACCGCCGTCCTGGCCCCTGCGGAAGTCGACATGACGCCGGGAGACGGTGACGTCGTCCAGGAAGATGTCGCTCTGCGGGTGCCGGCCCGCCGTGGTCAGCTCGCCGTCCAGCAGGAAGCGGCTACCGGAGTTGGGACCTCGCCGCACGATGAGCAGGGCGGAACCGGGCGGCAGCGCCTCCACCGCGGCCTGGGCCTCGGGGGACAGCGAGGACGACACGTGCGTCTGTCCCGACACCTCGGCCTCGTAGGCCTCGAGGCCCGAGATCGAGATGGTGGACGTGGTCTCCGAGGCTCGCTCCGGCGTCAGACCCGCCCGAAGCGGCGCCCCGCAGTTGGAGCAGAACCGGCTGGCCGCATCGCTGCGGTGTCCGCACCTGCTGCAAATCTGCTCGGCCGACATCGACGGCTCCTCGCGCCGCGGCTGCCCCGCGGAGGCATTGGTGGCATACGGGTCGGGTGCAAACCCTCCACCCGTAGTCGAGGTTGATGGTTCACCGAAACCTATGCGTCCGGTACCGGCAGGGTCAACAGTCGACGCGCCGGAAGCGCCCGAATTGTCACCCGCGCCGGCCACCTCGTCGCGGAAGAGCGGCCGGTCGCCCTGCCCTTCCACGCCACCCTGCTCGGCACGGTGACGTGCCGAGCCGCTCTCTTCGCGGTTCTTCTTGCCGAACAACTTCTCAAACAACTTCACGGGCGATTCCCCTTGACCGAAACAGACCCGCCCGTGGGGCAGGACGAACTCCGAATGCAGACACCTGCCGACCCGGACATTCTCACAACGTCCGTAACCACCAGACAGTTTCCACCACGCACCGCGACTTCGGTGCGCCGACCCCCCGCAGTCATCAGCCCGCGTGAGCCGGTCCACTCTCCACTCCGCATCATCACGATGACGACCGAGCGTAGTCAGGCTGCTTCGCAGCCCGCAAGGCATCCACGACGATCTTCGCCGACCGTGTGACGGCGACGGTGGCCTGCTCCTTCTCCAGCGTCTGGACCACGCCGCCGGGGATGTTGAGCGCGGGCTCCAGATCCTGGGCCTTGCCGATCACCTTGAACTCGTACGGCTGTGTGATCTTCTTACCGTCGATCGCGACCCCACCGTCCTCGTCCGAGAAGTACGAGCCGGCCACGATGCGCACGCCGTTGATCTGGATCGCCTCGGCCCCGGCCGCCCGCAGCTCCTGAAGCGCGTCCAGCAGTTGGTCGGACCGCACCTTGCCCGTGGGATCGGTGATCTTCAACGTGATGCCCGGCCCCTGCGCTGCCACCGTACCGGCCAGGATGCCGAGTTGGCGCTCCTTCTCCACGGTCTGCTTGCGCGCCTCCTCGGCCTGGTTGGAGCTGCTCTCCAGCTCCTTGCGCTGCTCCTCCAGGCGCTGCTTCTCGTCTTCCAGGCGCTTGGTCCGCCCGTCGAGCTCGTCGAGGATCCGTACGAGGTCCTCCTGGCGGGCCCCGCGCAGCGCGCTGGACTCGCTGTTCGACCGCACCTGGATGGCCAGCCCCAGGCCCAGGACGAACAGCAGCAGGGCGACGATCAGTTGGGCACGGCTCACCCGCGGCGGCCACAGCCCGGCCGCGAGCCGCTGCCGGCCCGTCTGCTCAGCGGGCTCCGGGACCTCCTTCGGCTCCGGCACCTCCCGCGGCGGCTCCGGTGCGTTCTTCGACGGCTCCGGTGCGTTCTCCGGCGGCTGCTCCGCGCCCCCCGGCTGCTCCGGGGTCTCGTCCGTACTCATCGGCCTCACGCCCGGAACACGTGCCGACGGATGGCCGCGGCGTTGGAGAAGATGCGGATGCCGAGGACGACGACCACACCCGTGGAGAGCTGCGATCCGACGCCGAGCTTGTCGCCGAGGAAGACGATCAGTGCGGCCACGACCACGTTCGACAGGAACGACACCACGAAGACCTTGTCCACGAAGATGCCGTCCAGCATCGCGCGCAAGCCGCCGAAGACCGCGTCCAGCGCCGCCACCACGGCGATCGGCAGATAAGGCTCCACCACGGCCGGCACTTCGGGCCGGACCAGAAGTCCGGCCACCACTCCGACCAAGAGGCCCAGTACCGCGATCACGATGCACCCTTCTGCTGCTCTGCTGCTGTAGCTGTACGTACGGTCACGCTCGGCGCGGCCGGCAGTCGCACCTCGTCCGCGGCGGACAGGGTGTAGCGGATCCCGTAGCTCTCCTGCAGCACGTGCAGGTACTGGCCGTCCGCCGAATCCTGGAAGGCCGTGCCGAGCCGCTTCTTGTCCCCCACCGCCAGCACTTCGTACGGCGGCACCAGCGGCCTGTTGTCGACCAGTATCGCGTCACCCGCGGCCCTGATCGCCGACAGCGCCGTCAGCCGCTGTCCGTTGATGGACACCGCCTCCGCGCCGGACTGCCACAGCCCGTTGACGATCTTCTGCATGTCGCGGTCGCGCACGCGGCCGGTGTCCGAGAACCCGGCGCTCTCGCGCGGACCGCCGCCGCCACCGTCGGACGCGCCCTTGGCGTCGTCGACGACCAGCTTGATCCCCGGGCCCCGGACCTCCGTGGCACCGGACAGCAGCGCCACGAGATCGCCCTGTCGCCCGCCGGGCTGCTTGAGCGCCGCGCTCTGGCGGTCCGCGACGTCGGTCCGCAGCCGCTCGATGTCCCGCTCCAGGCCGTCCGCACGGTTGTCCGCGCGCTCCACCCGGTCGATCAGCTCCTGACGCTCCTTGGCCAGCACCGGCGCGGCCACCCGCGCCTGGGCGGCGCCGAGCGTGACGACCATCGCCGCGAGCACGAGGCCCGCTGCGAGCCCCAGCTTGGCCTTGAGGGTTCGGGGCAGCCCCGAGGTCCCCTCCGCCCCACGGCGGGCCGACGCCTCCGCGTAGCCCTCGTCGAGGCTGTGGTCCATCACGTGCGTCAGCAGCGACATGGAAGCGTCCGGGCGCGCGGGCACCGGGAACGCCGAACTCCGATTGTGAGGCGGCTGCGACATGCCGCACATCGTCGCATGTCGGCGGCGTACACACCGAATGCGTCCGTTCGGGGGGCCTGGCGGGGGGCCGTCCCCCGCCAGGCCCCCCGGACCTCGGTCGTTCGTGGATCAGAGTCCGGCGCTCAGTGCCCGGCCCCGTCCACCACTCCCGCCCACTCGTCGAGCAGCGCCTGCGCCGAGGCGTCGTCGGGGCCCTCGGCCCACAGGTGCGTGACCGCCTCCGCCGGGTCGGGCAGGACCAGCACCCACCGCCCGTCGGCCTCGACCACCCGCACCCCGTCGGTGGTGTCCACCTGCCGGTCTCCGGCCGCCTCCACGACCCGCCGCATGACGAGCCCCTTCACCGCCCACGGAGTCGGCACGTCCCGCTTGAGGACGTGGGCGCGCGGGATCCGGGCGTCGATCTGGCTCAAAGTGAGCTGCGTCCGCGCGACCAGCCCGAGGAGCTGCACGAAGGCGGCCGAGCCGTCGAAGACACTGCTGAACTCGGGAACGATGAACCCTCCGCGGCCATCTCCACCGAAGATGGTGTTCTCGGCCCGGCCCACCCGGGTCAGGTCATCGGGCGAGGTCGTCGTCCACTCCACCTGGGTGCCGTGGTAGGCCGCCACCTGCTCGGCGACGCGCGTCGTGGTCACCGGCAGCGCGACCTTGCCGCTGCGCTTCTCCGCGGCGACCAGGTCGAGCAGCACCAGCAGCGCCCGGTCGTCCTCGATGATCCGCCCGCGCTCGTCCACCAGGGAGATCCGCTCGCCCACCGGGTCGAACCGCACCCCGAAGGCCGCCCGCGCCGAGGCCACGATCTCCCCGAGCCGCACCAGTCCGGCCCGGCGGGACTCCGCGGTCTCCGTCGGCCTCGACTCGTCGAGCCCGGGATTGATCGTGAGGGCGTCCACCCCGAGCCGTCCGAGCAGGCTGGGCAGGACGAGGCCGGCGCTGCCGTTCGAGGCGTCGACGACCACCTTGAGCCCGGCTTCGCCGATCCCGGTGGTGTCCACCTGCCGCAGCAGCGATCCCGTGTACGAGTCGAAGACGCTCGCCGGGAAGTGCAGGTCCCCGATCTCCCCCGGGAAGGCGCGCCGGTACTCCTGGCGTGCGTAGACCCGGTCGAGCTTGCGCTGCTGCGCCTGCGAGAGGTCAGCCCCGCGCTCGTCCAGGAACATGATGTCCACGGAGTCCGGCACGCCGGGCGAGGTCCTCAGCATGATCCCGCCGGCACTGCCGCGCGCGGTCTGCTGCCGGGCCACGGGCAGTGGGACGTTCTCCAGGTCACGCACCTCGATGGCACTGGCCTGGAGCGCCGAGATCACCGCGCGCTTCAGCGCTCGGGCGCCTCGGGAGTGGTCACGGGCCGTGGTGACGATCGCCCCCTTCTTGAGGGTGGTCGCGTAGGCGCCGGCGAGCCGGACCACCACCTCTGGGGTGATCTCCACGTTCAGGATTCCCGAGACTCCCCGCGCGCCGAACAGGTGCGCCTGGCCACGGGACTCCCAGATCACCGACGTGTTGACGAAGGCACCGGCCTCGATCGTCTTGAAGGGGTAGACGCGCACGTTCCCCTGGACGATCGATTCCTCACCGACCAGGCACTCGTCGCCGATGACGGCCCCGTCCTCGATCCTCGCGGAGCGCATGATGTCGGTGTTCTTGCCGATCACGCAGCCGCGGAGGTTGCTGTGGGGCCCGATGTACACGTTGTCGTGGACGACGGCCTTGTGCAGGAAGGCCCCGCTCTTCACGACGACGTTCGATCCGACGACGGTGTGCTCGCGGATCTCCACACCGGCTTCGACCTTCGCGTAGTCGCCGATGTACAGCGGCCCGCGCAGCACCGCGTCGGGGCTCACCTCGGCCCCCTCGGCGACCCACACGCCGGGCGACATCTCGAAGCCGTCCATCTCGACCTGGACCTTGCCCTCGAGCACGTCGGCCTGTGCCTTGACGTAGCTCTCGTGCGTGCCCACGTCCTCCCAGTAGCCCTCGGCCACGTAGCCGAAGATCGGCCGGCCTTCCTTCATCAGCTGCGGGAAGACGTCCCCCGACCAGTCGACCGAGACGTCCGGGTCGACGTAGTTGAAGACCTCCGGCTCCATCACGTAAATGCCGGTGTTCACCGTGTCGGAGAACACCTGGCCCCAGGTCGGCTTCTCCAGGAACCGCTCGACCTGGCCCTCCTCGTCCACGATCGTGATGCCGAATTCCAGCGGGTTCGGCACCCGGGTCAGGCACACCGTGACGAGTGCGCCCTTCTCCCTGTGGAAGCGGATCAGATCGGTGAGGTCGAAGTCGGTCAGCGCATCGCCGGAAATGACGAGGAACGTGTCGTCCTTCAAGGCCTCCTCGGCATTCTTGACGCTGCCGGCGGTGCCGAGTGGCTTCTCCTCGTTGGCATAGGTGAGCTCCATACCGAGCTCTTCGCCGTCCCCGAAGTAATTCTTGACGAGCGACGCCAGGAACTGCACGGTGACCACGGTCTCACTGAGCCCATGCCGCTTGAGGAGCCTGAGCACATGCTCCATGATCGGCCGGTTCGCCACCGGCAGGAGCGGCTTGGGCATGCTCGAGGTCATGGGGCGAAGACGTGTGCCCTCACCACCGGCCATCACGACGGCCTTCATGTCGGAAGAGTCCTCCTTGAGAGACGACGTTCGTGCCGACCTCACCCGTCTCGGACGGTGACTCCCCGGCTCCACCGTGCCTTCCGGTCGGGCGGGCTCAATCGGCGGTGGCGTCCGCCTTCACGAGACGGCGGACTTGAACCACGTACAGGATTCCTGCCCACCAATAGAGCGTTGTACCCCATCCCGCGAACGCCCATCCGAAAACTGACCCCATCCAGGCCAACCAACCCGTCCCGTCACTGAGCAGCAACAAGGGGAACGCGTACATCAGGTTGAAGGTGGCGGCCTTCCCGAGGAAGTTGACCTGCGGCGGCGGATAGCCGTGTCGGCGCAGGATCCACACGTTGACCAGCAGCATCAGATCACGCGCGAGCAGCGCCGCGGTCAGCCACAGGGGAAGAATCTCGCGATAGGTCAGACCGAAGAGCGTCGACAGGATGTACAGCCGGTCGGCGGCGGGATCCAGCAGCCGCCCGAGGTTGCTGATCTGATTCCAGCGCCGCGCGAGCTTCCCGTCGAGGTAGTCACTGATACCGCTGAGCATGAGTACGGCCAGGGCCCACCCGTCGTACTCCGCGAGGATCAGCCACAGGAACACGGGCACGCCGGCGAGGCGAGCCATGCTCAGGATGTTCGGAATGGTGAAAATTCGGTCAGTCTGAACCCGAGTCTCCTGGACCTCCACCCGGGGGCCTCCACTGTGACGGTAGAAAGGTTGAACGATGCCCTCTGACCCTACAGGAGTCCGCACAGGCACCCGGAACGCAGAAAAGCCCCGCACCGAACCCTGAAGGGTTGGTGCGGGGCTTTCCCACAATGATTGTTCGGCGGCGTCCTACTCTCCCACAGGGTCCCCCCTGCAGTACCATCGGCGCTGAAAGGCTTAGCTTC